>NZ_JBNNMF010000006.1:47251-174449 GCF_050272495.1 Solibacillus cecembensis
CAGTAGTTCCGGTGATTCCAGTAAATCCGGTAGTTCCGGTGATTCCAGTAACTCCGGTAGTTCCAGTGATTCCAGTAAATCCGGTAGCCCCAGTAGGTCCAGTGATTCCGGTAAATCCAGTAGGTCCAGTGATTCCGGTAAATCCAGTAGACCCAGTGATTCCAGTAAATCCGGTAGCCCCAGTAGTTCCAGTGATTCCAGTAAATCCGGTAGCCCCAGTAGTTCCGGTGATTCCAGTAAATCCGGTAGTTCCGGTGATTCCAGTAACTCCGGTAGTTCCAGTGATTCCAGTAAATCCGGTAGCCCCAGTAGTTCCAGTGTTCCCAGTAAATCCGGTAGCCCCAGTAGTTCCAGTGTTCCCAGTAAATCCGGTAGCCCCAGTAGTTCCAGTGATTCCAGTAAATCCGGTAGGTCCAGTAGTTCCAGTGTTCCCAGTAAATCCGGTAGCGCCAGTAGGTCCAGTGTTTCCGGTAAATCCGGTAGCGCCAGTAGTTCCAGTGTTACCAGTAAATCCGGTAGCGCCAGTAAGTCCAGTGTTGCCAGTAAATCCGGTAGCGCCAGTAGTTCCAGTGTTGCCAGTAAATCCGGTAGCGCCAGTAGGCCCAGTGATTCCAGTAAATCCGGTAGCGCCAGTAGTTCCAGTGTTGCCAGTAAATCCAGTAGCCCCAGTAGGTCCAGTGATTCCGGTAAATCCGGTAGCCCCAGTAGGTCCAGTGTTCCCAGTAAATCCAGTAGCGCCAGTAGGTCCAGTGATTCCGGTAAATCCAGTAGCTCCAGTAGTCCCGGTGATTCCGGTAGCCCCGGTGATTCCAGTAACCCCAGTAGACCCTGTGATTCCGGTAAATCCAGTAGCGCCAGTAGTTCCAGTGATTCCGGTAGCCCCAGTAGGACCACGAGGCGAACATCCACACCATAATTGCGACTGACAACTTATATTTTCACAAAGATTATTAGTACAGCTACATGGATAACTGCTACATTTGCAACAAGCTTGACGTCTATAATTATCGTCAAAAATCATTATCTCACCGCCTTTCTCTACTATTTTATTCAATAGAAGAGATAGAGGCAGAAGATAAGTAACTATAAAATACTATAAAAAATTGCACATAGAAAAAACAGTATTTTCATACTGGGCAATGAAAAATCTTAAATTAGCAATATAGGGAGGGGGTGTGGAAACGAAACTTTTCTAAACTGTACGAACTGATTTTATACTTTTCCTCGCTTCAACTATATCGCGGGTGGCCTAATATTACATGATGATAAAACTAACTCCTGCCGTGGATGACTGAAAAATCCGTTCAATTCAATAATCACATCGTCTACTGATTTTAAACTTAGACAAATAGAAATAATTATTACAACCTCAATGCATTGGGATTTGCTAGAAAAGGCAGGGATAATATGTGCCCTGCAATTTACATCGAGTGTTTGACAATTGATTTTTGTTCCTGGGGGGGCGCATAAGAACGCGGTTTCAACTTCAGAAAACGGAAAAACACATTGAAAGCATATTTCCCCAGTATCGTTAAGAAATTGAACGCAAACAAAGCCTTGTATTAAGAAATCGATACATTGAAGCATAGTTGTTTCTCCGGGTACCTTTTGAATATAAACGTTAGATCGGTTTTTTGAACTGGTCAATTCTTTACATGCTACGGAGCAATCACTTGTCAAGGAGAGGGGAATACCATGACGATTAGATAAAAAACAAGCCGTTTCCGTAATATCTTGAACAGAATTAAAATTGCTCTGATCATTTGGATAGAAATGAAACATAATTTTAAACTCCCCGTAGCAACTTTCGGTATTCGTACTTTTATCCGTACATTGGACTTCGATTGAATGAAGGCGTGTAAAGGTACCTGAAAATGAACTTCCTTCGATTATATCAGCCTGTTTTTCTCCGTTGACAACTACCGCTAATTTATTGCCATAACCATTATGATAATTAATACAGATGGTGCCTCCGATTTGACCAATTCCGTATGTAGTCCATAAAGTCGTTGGATTTAATTCGCCACATGGTACAGAAAAGTTACAACAAATAAGATCATGAAGCTGTATATCTTCTAGATGAACCTTTTCTTTTAATTTGATGACTGTGGATGTATTGATCCAATCTAGTACACGAGGCACTTTTACACAATGATTGGTTGCATTTTCACTTGGCATTGATACTTTCGTCCCCTTTCTCCCATGTAGTCCGCTTTTATATCATATGTTTATCAATACAAGAAGGAAACTACTGTCGTCACGTATATAAGTTTTTCGTAAAAATTACATCTTTGTCTTTCAAATAGATGCTGCGTAATGATGAACTTGATTGCGGTGGCTGTTCACTTTTCATGCAAATTAATAAATGATGAAGGGATTATGAGTTTTCTTATTTCTGAACATGTAAAGAATGGATAATACTAGACAAAACGAGCCCTTCTTTTAAGTTTATATCGTTATACAATTGAATAAAATATTTAGAGGATACAAGAGTCCATTCTTTTTTAGCAACAGCGCATTTAATATAATGTAACAATAAAAAATGCTAGGAAGGAAAGGAGTTGAATTTATTTTATGTGTCAAAGTTCTATGACTTCGGGAAATTTTAGTTGCTGTGAGCCTAAAAATTTTGTGCAAGATAAAGTATGTAACAATTTTACAGTGGAAGTTGCCACAGAAGCTACTGCAGTAGTCCTTTATGCGACAAATCCAACCGATGTAATTTTTGCATCTGGATTTATAAAGAATTTAGGTACTTTACCAATAACTGTACAATTCGTCAAAGGGGCAGATCCTGTTACAGGTGCAGGTGGTACGGTTGTCAGAGTAGCAGTAGTTCCAGTTGGAGGAGCCTTTACTTTTACAATTTCACGTTTTGATACAATTCGTGCATTTGCTGTTGGGGCCGCACCAGAAACACCAGCGGCAGGGGAATTTTGTATTACTCCTCGTTATGCAATTAGTTAATTGTGTTTAGATTTATATTAGACATAAAAATAGATGTAATTAGGTTGCGTATGTTATAACCTAAATAAGTAGACTCTTTCATATATTGATATTGAAGAAACGCTAGAAAAAATGGATGCGATTACGAGAATGGATTTCTGTTCCCGTATTCGCTCTATTTTTTTAGAATCAATTTAGATTATCTTGTTAATACTTAGTGTAAATACGCACGTATTTGCCAAAATTACCGACCGATCAACAAAACTTTTATGCCTTGGTCGAAAACGAATCAACAGACCTATACAAAATAGCCAACTATCCAAAAAACTAGGATAGTTGGCTATTTTTTATTGGGCTACATTAGGAATAATTAATAAGGTATTTCATTAATTGAGCCTATGACATGACCAAACTATCCCGGCAGTGTTATCGCCACCTAATTTAAGTGGTACAGTTAAATCATCTGCTTCGTAAAATAATTCAATAACGTCCCCTAAAGATAATTCAACTTCACCAGCTAATGTTACGGATCCATTCCCTAAAATTGTTCGCAAAACCAAAACTGCGAGTATGTTGACATTTAATATTGGAATTAAACCATTTATTAAATTTTTTGAATTCGGTGCTACTCTGCGAATGGTGAATAAAGGATCTATTGTTTCAATTATTGGATTAGTTAGTGGGCCGTCTGTAGAATAGTTAATGGTTGCTTCAAAACAATACCTTCCCGTTGCTGGAACTGTAAATAACCCTGTAGTAGGATTAAAATTCGGTGTTGTGAAATAAGGATTTGCTGTACTCCAATTTTCGATGCGGGTAGATCCCATCACGATTACTCCGGAATTAAATGCTGAGAAACCTTCTGTAAAAGCAGGTCCAGTAGGTCCAGTGTCGCCGGTAGCTCCAGTAGGTCCAGTGTCGCCGGTAGCTCCAGTAGGTCCAGTGTTGCCGGTAGCTCCAGTAGGCCCAGTGTTGCCGGTAGCTCCAGTAGGTCCAGTGTCGCCGGTAGCCCCAGTAGGTCCAGTATCGCCGGTAGCTCCTCTTGGTACCCAATAGCAATCTACGGGTATTAAACTACAATTATCTTCTCCAGGATTATCAATACAGCAACAGGGGTAGCTGTTACAAGTTTTACAAATTTTACGTTTGAAAAAATCGTTAGCTTTCATATTTTTACCTCCTTTCTATACTATATTATTCAGTAGTAGAGCTAAAGTGAGTAGACAAGTAACTAGTTTATAAATAAACAGAAAGAAAGAGCTAGTAAAAAGTGAATAGATTATTTATTTCAAAGGTAGGTATTCTTTACGTAGAAGTTCGGTGTATATAAAGATAATTTATCAACTTTCCGGCAGAAGACTCCCGTTTCAAGGGACGTTTGATACAGCATAAAGCCTTTAGGTTTCGTATTTTTAGAACTAAGGAACAGGGAAAACTAACCGTATATGTAGTTATAGATAGTTCAAATGGATTAGGAAGTCGTAAGCGTTGTCAATCAAATAGTTGCATTGTGAGGTATGTTATTTATTTTAGATGGCGAACCTTTTTGTTCGAAATTTTTGGAAATGGATTTACTATGTATTTAAAAATAGAACTGTACCAAAAAGCTCGGTGCTTTAGGTGCAGTTCTATTTTACTGTTGCATTGTTTAACTAATTGCTAATCCAGCACTTGCGTATCCAGCGGCTGTACCTGCTATAGGCAATCCTCCAGTCATTGTTGCAGAGAATACTAATAATAACCGAGTCCCAGCAGTTACAGGGATATTTAAGCCTGTAACAATTGCAGAGTTATGGTCGCCGATAGAGATAAGACCTGGGAAAGCCATACTTACTTGTGCTGTTCCGATTGGACTAAAGATGTTAGTAGATGGTGCGATAGATCGATATACTTGCGCTGTAATGTTAAGAGTAGAACCTACTCCAAGTGATATAGATGCTGTAGTACTAAAGTAAGCAGCTAGAGAGGTAATAACCCCATTCCTAGGAACAGAGAACGCGAAGTTTAAAAGAGTTCCAGCGGCCCCTGTAAGGTCAATTGTAGCTCCTAAAGCAGTTGCGACCAATGCTGAACTCCCAAAACCAACTAGGGATGGTAGACCAACTGCTCCACCAAGAAGAATTGTTGGAAGAATAGGAAGCCCTGATGAAAAAGGAATAATAGCACTACTTCCCGCAGTACCAGTAGTACCAGTAGTGCCAGTAGTGCCGGTAGTACCAGTAGTGCCGGTAGTACCAGTAGTACCAGTAGTACCAGTAGTACCAGTAGTACCAGTAGTACCAGTAGTACCAGTAGAGCCAGTAGACCCAGTAGCTCCAGTTACACCAGTTACACCAGTAGCGCCAGTAGACCCAGTAGCTCCAGTTACACCAGTAGAGCCGGTAGACCCAGTAGCTCCAGTTACACCAGTAGAGCCAGTAGCGCCGGTAGAACCCGTTTCACCAGTAGCTCCAGTAGCTCCAGTAGCTCCAGTTACACCAGTAGCGCCAGTAGACCCAGTAGCTCCAGTTACACCAGTAGCGCCGGTAGACCCAGTAGCTCCAGTTACACCAGTAGCGCCAGTAGACCCAGTAGCTCCAGTTACACCAGTAGACCCAGTTACACCAGTAGACCCAGTTACACCAGTAGACCCAGTAGCTCCAGTTACACCAGTAGAGCCGGTAGACCCAGTAACTCCAGTTACACCAGTAGAGCCAGTAGCGCCGGTAGAACCAGTAGAGCCAGTAAAACCGGTAGACCCAGTAACTCCAGTTACACCAGTAGAGCCAGTAGCGCCGGTAGAACCAGTAGAGCCAGTAAAACCGGTAGAACCAGTAGAACCAGTAGAACCAGTAGAACCAGTAGAACCAGTAGAACCAGTAGAACCAGTAGAACCAGTAGAACCAGTAGAACCAGTAGAACCAGTAGCGCCGGTAGAGCCAGTAGAACCAGTAGAACCAGTAGAGCCTGCTGCTCCAGTTTCACCAGTAGAGCCAGTAGCGCCAGTTACTCCAGTAGAACCAGTAGAACCAGTAGAGCCAGTAGAGCCAGTAGAGCCTGTTGCTCCAGTAGAACCAGTAGAACCAGTAGAACCAGTAGAACCAGTAGAACCAGTAGAACCAGTAGAACCAGTAGAACCAGTAGAACCAGTAGAACCAATAGAGCCAGTAGTACCAGTTTCACCAGTAGAGCCAGTAGCGCCGGTAGAACCAGTAGAGCCAGTAGAACCAGTTGCTCCAGTTTCACCAGTAGAGCCAGTAGAGCCAGTAGAGCCAGTAGAGCCAGTAGAGCCAGTAGAACCAGTAGAACCAGTTTCACCAGTAGAGCCGGTAGAACCAGTAGAACCAGTAGAACCAGTTGCTCCAGTTTCACCAGTAGAACCAGTAGAACCAGTAGAACCAGTAGAACCAGTAGAACCAGTAGAGCCAGTAGAACCAGTAGAGCCTGTTGCTCCAGTTACACCAGTAGAGCCGGTAGAACCAGTTTCACCAGTAGAACCAGTAGAACCGATAGCGCCGGTAGAACCAGTAGAACCAGTTGCTCCAGTAGAACCGGTAGAACCAGTTGCTCCAGTTGCTCCAGTAGAGCCGGTAGAACCAGTAGAACCAGTAGAACCAGTAGCGCCAGTAGAACCAGTAGAACCAGTAGAACCAGTAGAGCCAGTAGAGCCAGTAGAGCCAGTAGAGCCAGTAGAGCCGGTAGAACCAGTAGCGCCAGTAGAACCAGTTGCTCCAGTTACACCAGTAGAGCCAGTAGAGCCAGTAGCGCCGCTAGAACCAGTAGAACCAGTAGAGCCAGTAGAACCAGTAGAACCAGTTTCACCAGTAGCTCCTCTTGGTTTCCACCCACAATCAACGGGTCCCCATCCACAATCATCTGGTATCAGACCACCATTACTCCAAGGGTTATCTAGACAGTGACAGGGGTAGCAGTTACATGTCTTACATATTCTACGTTTAAAAAAATCATCAACATTCATTATTTCACCTCCATTCTCACCTAGTTTATTCAATAAAAGTGTTAGTGAGAGAAGGCAAGCATCTAGTTGATTTGATTTAATTAAATATTACGGAAAGAATAATAAGATATTAAGTAAGGTGAATAGAAATCTCATTTTCAAAGACAGTTATTTATTTTTAGTAAATATTGTTTGAAAAGGTTGATACGAATTATGAAAATTAATAGGGATATTCAGTGGGGGCTTACTCATCGTCCTTTTTAAAAATTCGGGCGAAGTAATCTTTATTAAATTGAATTTTGGGATCGTTCGGTATAAAGGTACCTGCGAGTTCATTATGGGCATGGGCAATTTCGTACTGTTTCAATCGATCATATAAAACACATAGTTGGAGATGGGGTAACCAAGTTGTAAACGTATTGTTTTGGAAGGGGGCATGAGGTTGCTGCTTCGTTAATAGCGCTTGTTCGTACCAGTGAATTGCTTCGTAATTTTTAAACTGCTCCATAAAATGAAAACCGAGTCTACAACATGCCTCTGGACGAGGAATATCATATTCGAAGCTTCTTAATATAGCACTTAATTTATTTTCTTTTTCGTTTAAATGTGTGTAACAATCCGCTAGTTTAAAGCAAGCTCGAATATTATCTTCTACCCAACCCAATTGAGAGGTTAGGAACTGTTCATAGTAAAAAATAGCTTTTTCATACTGAGCATGGTCATAAAGTTCATTCGCATAATAGAATGTATCACGTGGTGACAGTTCTTCTCCTGACTTTACTAATTGATTGTATATGTCAATATTTCGATTGTGGTCATGACTAAGAGGTATATGGCTTACTGCGACATCACTTTGATAAATATTTCCGCCGACTTCTAAGTATTCGTGGACAGCACCAATCCATTGAAATTGTTTTTCCCTTTTCACTAAACGATTTCTTCTTAAAAGAGAACTAACATTGCCATCCGCATCAAAACTTAGATGGTAGTTCATAGATACGGCATCGATGTCAGAGGTTAATGATTTTTTCAATGCTTTCAACTTTTCTTGATCTTCTTCCGAAAAAACATCATCCGCATCGAGCCACAAAATATATTCTTTCGTCGCTTGTTGGAAGGAAAAATTTCGTGCTGCAGCAAAATGGTCAATCCATTGAAAATCAAAAATGCGATTCGTGAACTGTCCAACAATTTCCTTTGTTTTATCCGTAGAACCAGTATCGACAATATTTACTTCATCCACAATATCTTTCACAGAAGCAAGACATCTATCAATGACATCTTCCTCGTTTTTGACAATCATGCATAAACTAATTGTAATCAACTTGTACCCCTCCTAAAATCATCTTTGTAGTATATGTAATTTGTGTGGATTTGTTTGGATGGATAATCGAATCAATTGTTAAAAAACGGATAATTTATTATAATTTTAGAACAATAACGATGAAGTTAAATAAAATATTAGGAATGCTAACGTTTTGTTCCAGGTGCGCGAACTAAAAACTCGCAGCGGTTGTACGTAAATAATATAAATGAAATTAGGTAAGCGCTATGGAAAAAAGGCTGGAATTAATGATTTTAGATGAAATACAAGAGATGAAGAGCCCGAATCTCAATTTTCTCATATATGAATTGCCCTTAGAAAATTCGGTTATAAAAAGCTACTCGATAGTAACACATTTTTTTTAGGGTTAAGTGCATGTGATGCAATGAGTGTCACGTCACTTTTTCTAACCGAAGCCCATCTTTCTGAGAAGTTGCAAAATGAGGTGTTTAGCCACTTTGATAGCAGGAGAGGGATTTTTGAGGAGGGGAAACTAACGGAAGTAATGTTGAGTCGACCAAATGTTGATTCTTTATCATCTGTTCGGTCGAAGCCTTTACATTCTTTAATAAGTGATCTGTTCGATTTTTCCGAAAAACAGGAGGAATTTGAGTGGTGCCCATCAAAAAGGTATAAAATGATTCCTGAGTTTTTTGAGAGCTATGATGATGAAGAATTCCAAGAAGTTTTAAATATATTGCAAGAAACAGCGCACAAATCGATGAATGGTTTTCGCTTACATAATTGGGTAGTCGATGTATCACTAAGGGAAAATAATGCTTTAAAATACTTCGTGCATCATTGTAAAAATGTATATTTATGGGTAGATGAGCAAAAAAGAGTAACACTTATAGAACTGGATATTGGGATAACCTAAATAGGTGCAATTACGTATAATAGGGAATTTCAGGAACTTTTACTATAAATATCCGTTGGGGGATAAAAGGGGGAGCTGTACTGATGAAAAAATTATTTCTAAATATTCTTTTTATTATATCCGCTATTTGTCTTTATTTTATTTATAATTATTTTACTTATGAATTTGCTTATACGGGTGATATGAAAGATGGCGAACCGATCCCTTCTTCAACTGGAAAATATTCAGCTTAAGTTTATTATGAAAATTATGGTGGCGTTTATTTAATCTTAAATATTATTGATCATACGAAAAATGATAAGGAGCAAATGATTTATTATGGCGATGCGAAAGCGAAGCCGCTACTTACCTGGGTTGAACCAAATCGCCTTGCAATAACAAATCAAGATACATTCGGAAATAGAAGTACGGTAGTAGTCATTGGTAAAGAAATATATGATGAAAATGGTAGAGCTTGTGGCAAGTATAAAATCAAAAAACAGTTTGTTTGTAAAAATAAGAATTCAAAATGATATAGTTTGTACACGAAAACAAAAGCAATTAAGCCTCAGCCTAATTGCTTCACGGTTTTGAATTGTACTTACGGACTTACATTGTGCAGGATCTGATTCCAAACTTTTTTCATCTGTGCTGATCGATAAGAATGGAATTACCATCAGGATCTTCAATTGTAAAACTTGCGGGACCTTCACTTGATTCATCTGCTTCAGTCAGTAATTTTATACCTTTTGCTTTAAGCTGTTTCTGAAGATCTCGAATATCCGTAAATGAATGGAGATTTTCAGCATTCTCATTCCAACCGGGATTAAAAGTCAAAATATTCTTTTCGAACATATTTTGGAATAGACCAATAATGGTACTTTCATTTTTCATAATGAGCCAATTTTGGGTAATATCCCCGCCTAAATCTTGAAACCCTAAATTTTCGTAAAAGGCTTTTGATTTGTGAATATCTTTTACACTTAAACTTACAGAAAATGCACCTAGTTTCATATTTCCTCCTATAAAAAATGTATTATTAAGAAAGTATAAAGCTTTACTTTGTATGACATGGTTTAGTTTGTCCAATTTTTGTATAGTTAGTCTAACATCATTTTGTACCAGGTACAAATAAATTAAAAAGGATGTTGTATATGAATTTCAATGTATGGATAATCATCGCGTGTGAAATCGGTTTTTGGGTTGTTATTTTACTTGGACTCATCACACGATATATTTTCAAACGGGAAAGACTTGGCTTTTTCTTATTTGCTTTGACGCCAGTTATCGATTTAATTTTACTTATCGTCACAACAACTAATCTTTACAATGGTGCAACCGCGAATCAAGTGCATGCGCTCGCAGCTATTTATATTGGAGTATCAGTCGCATTCGGAAAAAGTATGATCCGCTGGGCGGACGAACGCTTTGTTTATTATATTCAAAAACAGGGAACAAAACCGATACGGAAAACCGGCCTCGCACATGCCCGTCATTCGATGAAAGGTTCATTACAACACGTTCTTGCCTATATCATCGGAGCTGCATTTCTAGTGTCCATGATTTATTTTATTAAAGACCCAGTAAGGACGGAAGCGTTATTAGAGACATTGAAACTATGGGCACTCGTCCTCGGCATCGACATTGTTTTCTCCATTTCGTATTTTATATGGCCAAGACCAGTGAAAGACAAGTAAGTCCATTCAAAAACATTCTGTAACGGGTTCAGGAACTTTTGTCGGCAACAATAATTAGTGGCTTAACCAAAAAAGCCTTATTGAACTTTATTTTTCAGTAAGGCTTTATGTCGTATTTCGAGTTGAATTATGTATATTCTACATCGGAATTACTATAAGGATAATTGCTCATAGGAATTTGTTGGATAATAGTAAAAATTTGCGTGTGTGTAACAAAAAAGACTTTGAATTTAAGAATTTAGACCGATATAGATGATGGACATACTTTATGAATCGAAAGGGATGTTGGAAAGTGTTTAGATAAAGGGCATCTTAAGAAAAAGCATAAAAGTTTATATAGAAAAAGGAGTACCATTTCATGAAAAATTTATTTAAAAGCCTTAAAAGTAAGTTGTATCTTGCATTTGCACTAATATTAATAATCCCAGTTGTTTTAGTAGGAAGTCTTTCATATCAATCAGCAAAAAATTCAATAGAAGAAGAAATTCTTTTTAGTGCCGATGAAAGTGTGAAAGTATTAAATGCACAAATAGACAAAACGATGAATGAAAAAATGAATCAAATAAGTATCTTTAGTGAGGAAATCAATTCTTCTAGTTATGGTCAAGGGGAAGCGTATTTAAGATCATCTCTTTCACGATATGTTAAGCTAAACTCCGATGCGTTAAGTATCTATGTTGGAACGGCAGAAGGGGCATTCATTCAAGAACCGAAATTGGTTACGGATTCAAATTATAATCCCCTGGAAAGAGATTGGTATAAACAGGCTGTCGAACTTCAAGGAAAACCACTTATTACAGAGCCTTACAGAGGTAAATCGACTGGAGAAATGATTGTTACTGTTGCTCAACAGTTAAAAGATCGTTCAGGGGTTGTAGCGGTTGATATTAAACTAACAGACTTACAAACAGTAGCTGAATCGATTAGTATTGGGAAAAATGGGTATCCTTCTATTTTTGATATCAATACAAAAGTAATTTCACATCCAACAATCGAGGGTGGCGAAGAAGTAAAAGAAAGCTTCTTGGAACCGATGTACGAGGCCGAATCTGGATCGTATGATTATAAATATCAAGGAGATCAACGAATATTACTTTTTACAACAAATGAATTGACGGGCTGGAAAGTTACGGGAACGATTTTTTCAAATGAAATCGATGAATCGGCAGCTTCCATATTATTTACCACAATCCTTGTATTAGTCATTGCCATAGTCATTAGTGGTATTGCCGTTCATTTCGTCGTAAAAGGAATTATTAGACCAATTGACAATTTAAAAGAAAGTGCTGTGACGATCAGTAGAGGAGATTTAACTGAAAAAGTGAGCATCACATCGAATGATGAAATTGGACAATTAGGCCAGGCGTTCAATGATATGCAAAATAGTCTTCGAACACTTATAAAAAAAGTAGAAGTCAATGCAGAAGAAGTCGCATCATCAGCGGAAGAGCTAACGGCCAATGCCGATCAAACGAGCTTGGCAACCGAGCAAGTGGCCATTGCTATACAAGAAGTTGCATCTAGTGCAGACACGCAAACTACGAATGCAAGTAAGAATGCTGAATCTTTAACTGAACTGTCAAAAGCAATTCTTCACATTGCAGAAATATCTTCTACAGTAACGGATCTTTCACAGCACGCTACGATGCAGGCAGATGAAGGTGGCATAGCAGTCCAAGATACAAAAGATCAAATGAATTCCATCCATCAATCCGTTTCAGAATCAAATACAAAAATTCAAACGTTACATGATCGTTCACAACAAATTTCGTCTATTTTAGATGTTATTACAGGCATTGCCGATCAAACGAATCTTCTCGCGCTAAACGCTGCAATCGAGGCTGCAAGAGCAGGAGAGCACGGGAAAGGTTTCGCGGTAGTTGCAGATGAAGTGCGTAAATTAGCAGAGCAATCACAACAATCAGCCAAACAAATTTTCGAATTAGTAAATGGTATTCAAGTGGACACGGAACAATCGGTACGTATTATGGCTCAAGTAACAGAGGATGTACAAAGTGGTTTACGCGTATCGGATGAAGCAATTGCTAAGTTCCAAGTTATCGTAACGAGCATGCGAGAAATTACGCCGCAAATGGAAGAAGTATCTTCCGCATCAGAACAGATGGCGGCAAGTGTGCAAGAGGTTACCGCTGTTACAGAGGACTTAGCATTTACAGCGAAAGGAAATGCTGCGACATCAGAAGAAGTTGCTGCTTCTACAGAGGAGCAATTAGCTTCTATGGAAGAAATCAATGCATCTGCTCAATCTCTATCTCATATGGCGGATGAGTTGAAAATGCTTATTAATCAGTTTAAATATTAGATGACACTCAAAAAAGATGGTCGAAGTTAATTTACTTCAGCCATCTTTTTTGCTTTTTAGTTTGGGAAATCAAAACGAATAGGCAAATAAAACAAGGAAAGACTAAGTTGAAAAAGGAGAGGAGATATAGATGAAAACTTTTCTATCAATCGCCGTCATTTCTTGTACATTATTGTTAGCAAATTTTATGGTGGCGAATTCGAATGATGTTGAAACTGTCGTAAAAGAAGTTCCTCCATATGCGAAATGGGGAGGAATCGCGATGCAAAAGACAAAGGAAAAATATCCAAAAGCAAGTATTATTGATTATTTTCATATTGGGCGAGAGGAAGGTACGGATCGTTCTACTGAAAAATTTAAACTTTGGTTACGTGAAGGCGATAGAGAGTTCGGTATTTTTATCGACATTACATTTGATCGTCAAACGGAACAAATACTAAATATTACTCTAACCGAAACGCCTCGGTGAATACCTTAATGCTTGAAATAATGGGAGTATAGGTTTTGGTGCGTATGCATCCAATCGCGCATTTCTACAATCATTTCTTCATAGTTTGGTACGATAAATGAAAAATCATGTCGGGTATTAACTAATGTTTTATTTAATTGCACGTTGGAAGACGGCAAAATCGAGAGTTCGTTTGCTTTTAGGTGTTTGTTGAATAAATGGAGTAAGTCATACTTATTCACACTATTCGGATGGACAAGATGGTAAAGCCCGGTGAGGTTCGTTGTTGCTGCTTGCTCAATTGCCTTTGCTAATGTTAACGTTGTGACACCGTTCCAAATTGCGCCAGTATATCCATGAATCGTACCAGACTGTTTCATAAACCAGTTTAATAAACCGATACCATTTTCTTTCATGTCAGGACCGATAATCGAATTTCGTAATGTTAAGTGTTTTCCACAATCAACTTCCCCTAAACTTTTCGTGCGGTCATAAAACGTTTCGCCGTCATGTTTACTTTTTTCATTGTATGGCGCCGATTTTCCTGAAAAAACACAATCTGTACTTAAATGAATAAGCTTTGTATCTGTATCTTTCAATAGATGGACAATGGCGTGTGGTAAATAACTATTCAAATAGATGGCGTGGTGCGGGTTTTGGTCACATGCTTCATTTAAAACGCCGATACAATTAATGATGACATCATAATCGTCTACAATTAGCTGCTGCAAGAAAGTAGCATCCGTAATATTACCAGTTATTCCTTTGTTAGAAGAGAAGGGTGTACGAGAATAAGTGGTAACGTGATGCCCTTTTTCACGTAGGTAAAAAGTAATCATATGACCTGCCATACCTGTTGCACCGAGCACTAAAAAATTCATCTTTTTCCATCCTTCCAACTTTGTAATTGTTCTTGAATGTATGGAAGTTTCAGTAGTTTTTCCTTTATTTCTTCAATTGAAAGGATGTTTGTATTATTGGAGTTATATTCATTCGTCCGCGTAATTTTATGGGAACCTTTTTCTAAATATTTGTCATAATTTAAATCCCGATTATCCGCAGGGACTGAATAAAAATTGCCTAAATCAATGGCTTTTGCGGCTTCTTCCTTTGTTAAAAGCACCTCGTATATTTTTTCCCCATGCCGTGTTCCGATAATGTTTAATTTATTTTGGGCATGGAATAATTCCAGTAGAGCTTGCGCTAAATCCGTAATCCGTGCTGCAGGAGATTTTTGTACCATAATATCTCCGTTTTGTGCGTGCGAAAAGGCATACAGCACTAATTCTACGGCTTCATCGAGGCTCATCATAAAGCGTGTCATATTGGAGTCTGTAATGGTTAATGGTTTGCCTGCTTTGATTTGTTCTATGAAAAGGGGAATGACAGAGCCGCGTGATGCCATAACGTTGCCGTATCTTGTACCGCATAGGAGTGTTTGCTCTGATGTGAGCATTCTAGACTTAGCAATAAACGTTTTTTCCATCATTGCTTTTGAAATGCCCATTGCGTTCACAGGGTAAGCAGCTTTATCCGTAGAAAGGCAAATCACTTTTTTGACACCTGCTTGGATCGCTGCTGTTAATACATTCTCGGTGCCAAGTACGTTTGTCTTAACCGCTTCAAGTGGGAAAAATTCACAGGACGGGACTTGCTTAAGGGCAGCGGCATGGAAGACGAAATCCACATGATACATCGCGTTATGGATGCTTTGTATATCGCGAACATCGCCAATGAAAAATTTGATTTTATTATTTTGATAGAAAATGCGCATGTCATCTTGCTTTTTTTCATCGCGAGAGAAAATTCGAATTTCTTTAATGTCGGTATTTAAAAAGCGTTCTAAAACCGCATTTCCAAATGAACCTGTACCTCCTGTTATAAGTAAAATTTTATCTTTAAACATTGTCATATTATGTCACACCTCTTAAATGCGTGGGCGTTACTTAAGCCCTCTTTGATGTAAATCGGATTCGGAGTTTTCACGTGGAAAGTTATACCAATAGGCTAATATGCCAGTGTATTTGCTTAAAGGTTTTTTATCCATGAGAGCGCGATTGAAATCCCAATCCCCAGCGATATCTCGTCTTATCGTAAATTTCGCATCCCCGATAAAACTTCTTCGGATAATTTTAAATTGTCCCGGTAATGAATAACAATTGGATTCATCTTTGAAAAATGAATAGCCTGCTTTCACGTACATATTGTAATAGTAAATGTCATAAGTTCCATCCACTTGTGCCAACACATCGCGAATCGCAGGTAAATAATGGTCATCACTATCAATAATCGCGATATAATCTCCGGTTGCTTCTGTAATGCAGCGATTATAAGATTCACTTGCACCTAAATTTGTTTCATTTTCTACTATTTTTAAGACAGGGAAATATCGTTGATAGTCTTTTAAAATCGCAACCGTAGCATCCGTTGAAGCATCATCACAGACGATGATTTCATAGGCATATTCTTTTGGAATACTATTAAGCATTGTCAAAATCCAATCCCCACTATTGTAAGCAGGCGTTAAAAAACTAATTTTCATTAACAACCCTCCAATCTCTATTCATCTTCATGTAGAAGTTTTTTGTCTGGCAAGTGTAATAGATAATAAGTACGCTAGCCAGAACGAATTCTGAATGAACGCAAAATGCTTTCTCATACAATATGCATGAAAATAAGTTGCTTATAGGCTATTGTTCATTTAGAAATGAGAGATTCAAAAGGATTTATTTAGCTGGACGAGGGGAAGGAAATGATGTGTGAAATAGGGTGATATAAGTGAATGAATCATGCCCGAAGCACCGCTAGATTTGATTGAAGCCGTTCACGTTATGATTCACGGGAACATACGTTAAATTAATGACTTTTTATATGGGGGATATCATGTCAAAAAAAATAGCGTTTATTTGTAGTGTGGAATCGTATAAGCTTTCTGAAGCCCATTTTTTCAAAGATCTTTGTCTTGTACCGATTTTACTTGGAAAATATTTAAATTATGATGTGAGTATTTTAACGACTGAATTGAATGAATCCGTACTCCATCAAACATTTCCTTCCGTTAAATTCGAACATATCCCTTTTGAAAATAATTTTGAGTCGAATATGAATGCCTACTTAATGGAACATGCAAGGGAAATTGATATTGCCTTTGCCATTGGTCCGTATCCATCCTATTTATCTATGTTCAAAACATATAAACACTATAATCCAAATGGTAAAATTTATATGAAGCTAGATGTCAATCGTTATTGGTTGAGCCGATTAATGACGTATTCTTATTTTGAAGAGCTGCTTCAACTTTGTGATTTGGTTACTTCTGAATGCGAATCGATTCAAACAGAGATCAATCACGTATTGAATGTAGATGTCAAACTTATTCCCAATGGTTTTTATGAATACTTTCCGACAGAGCCCGTATCCTTTGAACAGAAAAAAAACAGAATTTTAATGGTTGGTCGATTAGATGCGCCAGAAAAACAAGTGAAGTTCGCTGTCAAAGCCTTTTTAGTTGCTGAGCTTGCGAATTGGGAGTTTCGCTTAGTTGGCCCATTGTCAGAGGCCTTTAGAAATGAATTACACGAAATGCTTGAGGGAAGCCCATTTGCTGATCAGGTAATCATTTTAGGACCCATATACGATAAATATTTGTTAGAGCAAGAGTATAGGCAGGCTAAAATATTTTGCCTTACATCCACAGTAGAATGTCATGCACATGTGTTTTCTGAAGCGGCTAAAAATGGGTGTTATATCATATCTACTAATGTTGATGGTGCTTCGGACATTACACAAAATCAACGTTTTGGCAAAATTCATCCAACGTATGATTGGGAACATATTGGGCTAGAATTTAAAAATGCGGCAGCACAAGAGCAAATACTTGCACATACATGTGACGAACTACAAAAGTTTGCGCGGACTGAATTGAACTGGCAGATTATTGTGAAAAAAATTGCAGGTTTATTGGATGAGGAAAGAGCTGATTAGAGGGCTCTTTTTCTTATTCAGAAAAGAAAGGGTGACAAAATGAATAAAAGGAAAGGGAAAAAGACATGGATTATTTTAGTGGGATTCATTCTATTAGCTGCTTTCGTTTGGTTAAATAATACGAGCTTATTTTATTCAAAAGAGACAAATTATAAGATTATGGCACATCGAGGATTAGCTCAAACATTTGATATTTCAACGGTAGAAAGTGATACGAATACAGCTGAAATCATTTATCCACCCGAGCATCCTTATTTAGAAAATACAATTTCCTCCATGAAAGCGGCATTTGATCATGGCGCGGATATAGTGGAGTTGGATATTAAATTAACGAAGGATCGTCAGCTCGCAGTTTTTCATGATTTCACGTTAGAATATCGTACAAATGGAAAAGGCGGAGTGAAAGATTACACGATGGAGGAATTAAAAAAGTTAGATATTGGCTACCGCTATACGGCTGATAATGGCGTTACTTTTCCGTTTCGTGGTCAAGGCGTGGGTATGATGCCAAGCTTAGACGAGGTGTTTGCTGCTTTTCCAAATCAAGCATTTTTAATTCACGACAAAGATGGCGATATGGAAACAATGAAAGTATTGTGGGATAACTATTTAAGCAAAATAACTAAAAACCAATTGAATCAAATAACCGTCTATGGAGATGGAGACAGTGAAGGATTTGACTTTTTACGATCAAACAATAGTGAGATGAAGCTGTTAACAAAAGACATGATGATAAATGCCCTTTTAAAATATGAATTACTCGGGTGGACAGGCTATATTCCAAAAGAATTGCATAATATGGAGCTTCACCTACCTTTAAATTATGCAAAATACTTATGGGGTTGGCCGAATAAATTTGTGGATCGAATGGAATCCGTTAATACAAGAGTCGTAATTGTTGAAGGAAATGGTAAATGGTCAGAGGGATTTGATACAAAGGTCAGCCTGGATAAAATTCCAGCTGGGTATCAAGGATATATTTGGACAAATCGGGTGGATCGGGTTGCTGAGTGATTTTCGAAATAGGATTAAGCGAGTACACACATATCATGGAAAAATGAAACCAAAATAGGCTTGGTTTCATTTTTTAGTGGGCTAAAGGCGAAATTGATTAAAAGTTAGAAGACGAGTAGAATAAAGAGAGAATGTGTTTTACATAGGAGGAAGTTGAATGTTGACATTATTTCAATCAAAAAAAGAAGATATTGAGCAGTTTAAAACGAAGATTGACGAGCTCAATGCAAAGCTCGATAAAAAAGACCATGAATTTCAAATATTTTTAAATGAGTTACATATAAAACTGATTGATACAATCGAACAACATGATAAAGTAAACGATCAACATACTATTTTAGGCGAAATGGTTGGCGAAATTTTGAAAGAATTCAATAAAGTTGAGCATAGTACGGTTCAATCGACAATGATTTCTGAACGTGCCCTAAGCAATGGCAGCACCCTGTTATCTTCATCCGCTGAAATGGTTACATTATCTGAAAGTAGTAAAGAAGCGGTACATGATGTGGAGCGATTAATTGATTCATTAGGACTACAATCAGAGAAAACATCGGCGAGCATGGGGGATTTAAGCGAACGTTCGAAACAAATTTCAGAAATTGTCCGCGTGATTAGTGATATTTCAAATCAAACGAATTTATTAGCATTAAATGCCTCGATTGAAGCAGCACGAGCAGGAGAACACGGTAAAGGTTTTTCGGTTGTTGCAGAAGAAGTAAAAAAATTGGCCGAAAGTACGAAAACAAGTACAGAAGATATCGCAAATTTAACAAAGCAAATTGAACAACAAGTTGCGCAAGCCTATACAGACAACAAAAATAATATGCAATTAGTAACAGAGGGTATTACAAAAAGTGCAGCTACCTCTTCGCAAATTGATCATTTACTGCAAATTATTTCGAACGTCCAAACTGGCGTGAATGAGTTGTTGACGTTTATAGAAGAACAAAAAACTTCGAGTGAAGATGTTATGAATAAATTTAAAACGACGACAGCACTTTTCAATGATACGAATGTAGTGCTCACAAATCATATTGATGAGTCCGAAATTGTAACTAGGAAATTATTACAAGCTGTGGACCAAGTGAAAAAATTTATGTAATGATGTATTAGCTAGGTGCGTGAATAATTCCGATAAAAAACCTTTGGATAAAATAATCCAAAGGTTTTTGTGTATTAATAATTAAGAAACGGTAACAGCTTCATTTTGGTTAGCTGTTACTACAACCGGTCCCATTGCATTTGTAATAATTTGTTTAATATCTTCAAGAGTAGCTTTTCGTGGGTTTGTCGCTGCGCAAACATCTAACATCGCATTTTTAGCTAAAATTTCGATGTCTTCATCTTTTACGCCAAGTTCACGGAAGCCACTTGGAATATTTAAGTCTTTTGCTAACGCTTCAATTACTGAAATTGCTTTTTCAGCAGCATCACGTTTACTTAGACCTTCAATATTTGCACCTAATAACTCAGCGATTTTTGCAAAGCGTTCTGTGCGTGCTGTTAAGTTGAAACGGCAAACATGTGGTAATAAAATCGCGTTACATACGCCGTGTGGTAGGTTATAGAAGCCACCTAATTGATGGGCAATGGCATGTACATAACCTAATGAAGCGTTGTTGAACGCCATTCCTCCTAAAAATTGAGCGTAAACCATTTGCTCACGTGCTTCTAAATCAGCACCGTTTGCATAGGCACGAGGTAAAAACTCAGGAATTAATTGCAGTACTTTTTCACCACAAGCATCTGTAATTGGCGTTGCATTTGTTGATACAAATGCTTCAATTGCATGTGTTAATGCATCTAAGCCAGTTGCTGCTGTTAATGCTGGTGGTAAACCAATCATTAATTCAGGGTCATTAATCGATACAAGAGGGGTAACATGTTTATCGACAATGGCCATTTTTACTTTACGCGCTGTATCTGTAATAATTGTAAAGCGCGTCATTTCGCTCGCTGTACCAGCAGTTGTATTGATAGCAACTAGCGGAACTAATGGGTTTTGTGTTTGATCTACGCCTTCATAATCATGAATGCGTCCACCATTCGAAGCAATAATACCGATACCTTTTGCTGCATCGTGTGCACTACCGCCTCCAAGCGATACGATTGAATCACAGTTCTCGGCAATATAAACCGCGATACCATCTTCAATATTTTTGTCCGTTGGATTTGGTTCTGCTTTCGGGAAAATTGCAACTTCAATACCAGCAGCTGTAATGATATTAGCAATTTGTTGTGAGAGACCTAATTTGTGTAAGCCCTCATCTGTTACGATTAATGTCTTTTTCACTTCTAAATCGTTTAGTTTGTTACCAACTTCTTGAATTGCACCTGGTCCAAATAAGTTTACTGATGGCATGACAAATTGCTTTAGAACGTCTGACATGTTTCCAACCCCTTTTCAATGTTAGATATTGCTTGAATGGTGAAGTATCACCCTTCGAAATTCATATTATTCTATTTATTTTGGAAACTCAACTGAAATCTTCCAAAAAATTGTAAACGTTTAGTGAACGTTATTGCAGAAAATTTTATTGATTTTATCATATCCAATCATAATGCGGGCGTAGGTTTATTGAATCGAAGGAAATTGTTTTTCTATGAAAATAATAAATTGGGTGTAAAATTTAATGTATTTTTTGGGGGCTTATACTTTAAAGTACATTACCTTTAAAAAATTTGCGTCCAATTCTTTATTCATTCCGTCTATATAGGTGAGAGGAGGGCAGAACATGGATATTGAACAATGCATTCATACATATGGCGATTATTTATATCGCATTGCTTTTATTTATACGAAGGACCGATCGGCTGCCGAGGAAGTGGTGCAGGATGTGTTTTTTAACTATTACCGAAAAGGGCATCAATTTCAAGGGGATGCGACTTTGAAAACATACTTAGTAAAAATGACGATTAACCGAAGTTATGATTATTTACGTAGCTGGAAAAATAAAAAACACATTTTTCTTGAAATCCTTCAGGGAACGGCAAAAGGGAATGATCAAATTTATGTTGAAAAAGAGCTGCGCGGAGAGGTGACAGCCGCTGTGTTAGCATTGCCAGTAAAGGACCGTGAAGTGTTGCTACTTTATTATTATGAGGAAATGACTGTTACAGAAATTGCGGCATTGTTAGAGCTGGCTGTTTCTACTGTAAAGTCAAGATTACAACGGGCACGAGAAAAATTAAAGCCGAAGCTAAAAATGGAGGTGATGGTAGATGAATAAAGAAAAATGGCAAGCTGAAATGAAGCAAATTCATTTAACAGAACAGCAAAAATCAAGCATGCTACAACATGTAAAATCATCAAAAAAAGAGAAAGTAAATTGGACATATAGGCTTGTACTGCCAACATTTGCGATATTGTGTACCGTGTTTCTATTTTTAGTGACAGGTAGTGAGAGGCCTGTTTCAATTTTGAATCACGGAGCGGAGCAAGCCGTTGTAACGACTCAACTTGAAATAACAATGGAGACATTAATTTATTTCATCATTGCTTTAAGCTTCTATATAATCAACTGTATTTTAGCATTTTGGATTGTCAAAAAAACAATTCGCTGGCAACCTGTCATTGCGCATTATCAGGAAAAATGGGGACATTATTATTGGTTGTTCGTTAGTTTTATAATCATTGCGGGTGCATGTAGTTTATGGTTCATTTGTTCGACGCAATTCGGTCCGAAAATAATCATTTTTGTCCTCATTTTAATGTTCATCCTATTGCCTCAGCTTTATTTAGCACGCAATGCGAAAAGACCGTTGTCATGTCCAGTTTGTCAACATACGTATTCAACACGTGAAATAAGGAAGATCGCATTTTCATTTATAGAACAAAAATGCCCTGTGTGTGAAAAGCCTGTTTTCTATACGAAAGCATCGAGGAACAAATTTGGTTTAACATCTTTGTTTGTAGGACTACCGTTTTTCACTGCCAATATGATTGGGCTTCCTTTTATGGTAATGATTTGTATTTTGATTCCTAATTTTTTCATTGTTTGGTGCTTTATTTTACCGCTTTATATTGAGTTAGAGGACAAAGAAACGCCGATGTGGTAATTTATTTTTCTCCAGGTTATGGAATGATGCTTACATCGACTAATCACACAATATATAGCTTTTACATCTTTGGATTTTGCTGATTAACCTAATAAATCAACTTTTTCCAATAATTATGAAACTATTTTTCGCTACATTCGTATAATAATTAATTACGAAAAAGTGGGTGAGAGATTGAAAGTAGAACGTGTAGATATGATGGACGCATTGAGAGGTTTTGCGCTAATTGGTATTTTGTTAGCGAATATGCTCCATTTCCAATTTGGTTCGGCAGGTGCAGAAATTATTGAATCGGCTAATGGGCTAAATCAAATAAGTTATTATTTTGTGAAAATTGTTGTAGAAGGATCATTTTATCCGATTTTTGGTTTTGTGTTTGGTTATGTTTTGATGAAGATGGTTGAATCTCGAGAAGTTTCGGGGGTAAAGTACAAAAATATCGTGTTTCGCCGGGCAGTTGGTTTATCCGTATTAGGGGCGATGCATATTGTATTTTTGTGGGAAGGAGATGTTTTATTAACATATGGCTCAACCCTTTTCATTTTATTATTGTTTTTCTTAAAACGCCAAGTGAAAACATATTTTGTGTGGGGCGCTATTTTAACTGTAATCCTCGGAGTGGGTGCCTTTTTTGGTAGCAATTTTTTACAACTCATAAAGCCATTAACTACAGCGGATATTATGATTTATCAGGACGGTACATATGTAGAAATATTAATGCAACGTGTTGGAGATTTTATTGGAGCTGGTGGCCTATTCTTATTGATCACGCTGCTAATTGTATGGCTATTCTTTTTAGGTGTTAGTTTCCTTATGGTTGGTCCATTCGTATTATTCGGGATGGGCATGGCGAAAAAGGGCGCATTTTTACAGCTAGAAAATGGAATGCAAACCTATAAAAAAATGGCGCTTCTCGTACCAGTAGGACTATTGCTAAAAGGGATCATTATTTTTGATACACCGTACAGCTTATTTATTTATTCAGCAGGGACATATGTGTTAGCTATTGGTTATATAGCATTATTTGCATGGTTATTTAACCGCTATCAAACGCAAATGAATCATTATTTTGCTCCAATCGGAAAATTATCGCTTTCGAACTATTTAATGCAATCGATTATTTGTACAACGATTTTTTATGGCTACGGATTCGGATTGTTTGGGCAATTAGGCGTCTTTGTTGGAATTCTGTTATCGGTCATTATCTATGTGATTCAGCTAAAGATCAGTCAACTATATTTAAAGCGTTTTTCACTCGGACCGGTAGAAACAATTTTAAGATGGTTCATTTATTTTAAGAAGCCTCAGAAACCGGAATGAAAACTTAAAAATATGCAAAATGCCGAAACGTTCATTAACGAGCGTTTCGGCATTTTGATGTAAATTATTTTCAATGTACTTGTTTATAAATCATTTAGGTTTAAATAACTATATAAACGGTTATTAGTAATTATATAATACTGGTTTCCAAATAGCAGCTAGTAGGATAAATCAATTGAAAGTTCATAAATTTACTGACGATTAGCGGTTATTACATAGTGCAAGGGGGAAATAAAATGCCAAATGAATCCACTCTAATTTTCAAGAATCCCTACCATTTATTATACCGCAATATAAACTTTGTTGTAGTATGGAAGTTTCCGTTTTTCCCCACAATGGAGAAATGGCATATGAATTAGTAAATAATGCGGATATCGTACTTTATGCTGTTAAAGAAAATGGGCGAAATGGCTATTCTTTTTTTCAGAAGGAAATGAAAGAAAGGTATATTTTAGAACAGAGGCATAAATAAAAAAAAAGGAATGAATTTTAATGATTCATTCCTTTTTTCCATTACTTTTACAGATTTTGCACCCACATCAACTAAAATATTTTTGCGTTCGTTTCTTTGTAAATTCCCATCAGATTAGCAAGAACTACATTTTGGGAATTTTACGTTAACGTGATACACTAAATAAAGTTTATCATCACAAATAATGGCTTGCTTAAAATCTACATCAACTTTTGAATCGCAAAGGTCTACAGGACATTCGTAATCATTTTCTGGAACATAGCAAAGTACTTGATCTACGAAACCTGTTCCTTGACCTGCTGCAGTTCTAAAGTCAAATCTTCTCTCACATTTGTTTAAAAAGACTTCTTCAAAATTGAACCAGTATCCGAACTTTCCAATAATGTGAACAGCGTTAACTTTTGTTTTCAAATGTTTTTGCTTACATCCGTAAATATCAATAGTTGCTTTTGTAAAACATGGTTTAATCACACAGTGAAGGTCTGAAAAATCTGCGACAGGGTTTACTCCATCAGAAACAGCTACTAAATTTAAAGGTGCTTCTTTAATAAAACATGTAGTGAATTCGCGCTTACATGGTTTATCACAAATTGAAGATTCACATTTTAGCGTGTTTGAGTACTTTTCCATCATCTCTTCTTTCGTATTAACGAAATTGATTTCTTTAACACCATATAATGCTTCAATTTGTTGTAATAAACTAGAATTATTCTCAAATTGTGCGACTTTATAATATTTATCTAACATTATTATTTCCCTCCTTTCCTTTAAAATGTACTACAGTTATAATCTATTCACTTTCAAGAAAAGGTTATGGTTAAATAACCTAGATTCTATTAATTTTTCAATTAACTATTTTTTATTCTTACCAGTACAGGAGCCGTACTAGATTGCTGTCACGAAAAGGGTCGTACAATTTGAGTGATAACCAGGAATGTTTGTATAATATGGATATTTGGTTAATTAAGTTAGCAAGTAGAAAATTTAGCGTGATTAATGATTTGGAAATACAATTTATTGTACTTTGTGCGATATTATTTCTCGGGAAATGATTGGTTTTTCAAAATACCCTAGTGAGTATATAAAGGGAATTGTAAATATATATATATGGCTGTCAAAAACAGAGTTATGAGAAAGGTGGGTGCAAAAAGCGATTATGGCAACTTATTGGACGATACAAGTAATGGAGAAATGGAAGGATGTACAAAATGTCGGTTATTTATCAGGAAGTGCCGAATATATTTGGGAAGAATTTGTGGAACCGTACGAATGGATGATGATGCAAATGAAAAATCGGCTCCCAAATTATGCGGGAGAATATCCGATATGGCTGTGGACAGAACGACCGGATCTTAGAAGGAGCGGTCATTTAGCAAAAGGTGAAAAAGGCGTCCTTTTAAAAGTAGAGCTTGATGAGAGGGATGTTTTACTAAGTGAGTTTCAAGCGTGGCATATTGTGTTTTATAACGCATACTTGGATTTAGATGTTAATGAGGATGATCATGATTATTCTTTAGATGAAATACATAAGAGCTGGGAACTAATTTTTGAGATTGAGATGCTAAAACGTTCTGAAGGATGGGGAGGAACGCTTCATTTACAAGGCGTAACCGGAAAAGTAATGGCTAACCAAATGAAACTTGTCAAAACATTTATTGCGCGGTAGAGGAAAAGAGCGACAACTAGAGAATGGATAACTAGTTTGATTGAGCCATTTTATAAGTGTGGCAAGCTATTTATTCGAGCGGTTTGTAGGAGGAGTAATGTTTGTCGGAAAATTGTTAATAACTTAAATAATGCGAATCTTATTCGTGTAGTATTACGTAATAATATTATATATCAAAGTTCAGTTAACTAAGAGGTGATAAATATGTATATAACTAGTAAGAGGATATTTGTTTCTATTATTCGAATTGGATAAGAAGAGTAAGACATAAATACAGATTTTAATAGGGTGTCTATTAATATGAAAGATATTCAAAAATTAAAGAGGAACTAATTTTTCATATTGGAAGTAGGGATGAAATTGAAACTTATTAAGTGGGTAATGTTTATATTGAGCATTATTGTGGTGATAGGCATTATTCTCGTTTATCAGTTCGGTCCAGTTGTGGGTGCACAATTCGGCAAACCAATTTATATTTTCCCGCCAAGCGCTGAGAGGTATGGGAAAGTAGCGATTGATATGATTGAATTTAATGGCTATTATGCAGTAGGTGAAAAGTGGGAAGAAACGAAAGAAAAACTTGAAAAGGAAATGGAAAAAGCCATTACTTATGAAGATGTATATCCTATCCTTGAAGAGGCTTTGCAAGAGGGGGGAGGAAAGCATTCCTTTTTACTGACGAAAGAAAATCGACAAACTCTGTCTATAAAAGACGAGATGCCTGTAGTAACGCGTGAAGGTGACATGCTTCTTATAGATTTACCAAAACATTCAGATGCTACTACAAACGGGAAACAATACGCTGAAACTGTCTTAAAAGAAATTCAAAAAAACACCGACATAAAAGGAGCGATTGTTGATCTTCGTGGAAATAGTGGAGGAGATATGGGACCAATGGTTACTGCCATTTCTCCATTTTTAAAAGATGGTGATCTTTTTTACTTTGAATTTTTAGAAGATAGTATGAGTGTTATATTAGAAGATGGGAAGTCAATAGGAGGAGGCACGCAGGTTACAACTGATATCGCACCATTTAAACTGGATGTGCCAGTAGCCGTTTTAATTGATAATCAAACAGCAAGTTCTGGGGAAGCAGTGTTAATGGCATTTATGGGACAACCACATATAAAAACATTTGGTCAACCCACAGCAGGATATGCTTCTGCAAATGTAACACTTCCTTTGTATGATGAAGCCGTGATTAATGTAACGGTTGCTTATAATAAAACGTTGGATGGGAAAATATTTTTTGACAATCCAGTCCAACCAGATGTTGAAACGGATGATCCACTAGAACATGCGAAAAAATGGTTAACAAAATAAATACTGAACAAGAGCACCTTCCTATTATGGTAGGTGCTCTTGTTCGTATTTAACACTAGGAATACAAATAAAATAATCCAATTTTCAAGCTAGGTTATTGTTAGTACGCACGAGCAAACCATACTGTATGCTTAGATTCTTTTCCACAATGAATGCAAGTTTGCTTTGTTTGTGGTGGATTGAATGGAATGTTTCGAGTTGTGAATTTTGTTTGTTCCTTTACTTGTGTTTCACAAGCATCGTCTCCGCACCAGCCTGCTAAAATCCAACCAGGAATTGTTGAATTTTGTTCGGATTGTACGAGATGTTGCTTTAATTGTGCGATTGTATCAATATAATGGTGTGAATGTTCTGCGCGGAATGCTTTTGCTTTTTCGAAAAGGCGCGTTTGCATTGTTACGAGTTCACTAATAATGCTTTCAACAATGGATTCTAAAGATACGGAAACTTTCGCATCTTCATCACGAGCCTTCATTAAAGCCTGGTTATTTTCTAAATCACGAGGACCGAGTTCAATACGTACTGGTACACCTTTCAATTCCCACTCATTAAACTTAAAGCCAGGTGATTGATCAGAATCATCAAGACGAACGCGGATACCTTTTGTTTTTAATGCTGCAAAGATTTCATCTAATTTTTCCATAATTATCGGGTTCTTTTTCCATGGGCCCGCTGGAATTAAAACAACTTGGGTCGGTGCAATTTTCGGTGGTAAAACGAGACCTTGTTGATCGCCATGTACCATGATGACAGAACCAATCAAACGTGTTGAAGTTCCCCAAGATGTGGTGTGCACATATTCATGCTTATTTTCTTTTGTTAAGTACTTAATATCAAATGCTTCCGCAAATTTTGTGCCTAAATAGTGTGAAGTACCTGCTTGTACGGCTTTTCCGTCCTTCATCATTGCTTCAATAGAGAAGGTATCGATTGCGCCAGCGAAACGTTCGGATGGTGTTTTTTGCCCGTCATATACTGGAATGGCGAGTAATCCCTCTACAACTTCCTTATAAATTGCTAACATTTGCATCGTTTCTTTCCGTGCATCCTCTTCATCCACATGAGCTGTATGACCTTCTTGCCATAAAAATTCAGAAGTTCGAATGAATGGCAGAGTTTTCTTTTCCCAGCGAAATACATTTGCCCATTGATTAATCAAGACAGGAAGATCTCGATAACTTTTAATCCAGTTTGAATATAAATGACCAATCATTGTTTCAGAAGTAGGGCGTAGTGCTAACCGTTCTTCTAATTTTTCTCCTGCAGCTTCCGTTACCCAAGGCAATTCTGGTGAAAAACCTTCAATATGGTCCTTTTCTTTTTGGAAGAAGGATTCTGGAATGAGCATTGGAAAGTATGCATTTCGGTGTCCGGTTTCTTTAAAACGTTTATCCATCTCTGCTTGTATATGCTCCCAAATTTCATAGCCATCTGGTTTAAATGCGATACAGCCGCGCACAGGAGTATAATCCATTAAATCAGCTTTTTGAATTGTTTCAATATACCATTTTGAAAAATCATTCGTTTTTTGAGTCATTTTGAATTCCTCCTAAGTAAGTGAAAAGATTGAAATAAAAAAAGCATAAAGAGTCCTTAAAAAAGGACGTCTTTATGCTGATAGACGTGGTACCACCTTAGTTCGACATTAATAAAAATTATTAAGTGCCCTCTATACGTTTGTAACGAAACGACCCAGTTAGTTTTTACGTAACATCTCCGTGGTAGGATTCAATAAGAAGGGGTGATATAACTTACAGCCAAGGTTATATTCTCTAGTTCACAATTCTTATTTACTTAATCACATCATTGATTCAATATTAAAAAATACTATATCATTTTTTTAATGTAATTCAATAGTTAGGTTTGAATATTTAGTAAATTGAAATCTGGGAGGACATGTAATTTAGTAGCGAATCATAGTCCACATACCGATATCCTCAAATCCTAAACGCTTATAAATTGCACCTGCAGCAGGGTTGTCATAAAAGAGGCAGAGCGATTTTCCTTCATCCAGCAGCTCACCACATATTTTTTGCATACATTTTGACGCATAGCCTTTTTTCTTATAGCCCTCACGTGTGGCAACACCGACAATCATAGCAGACATACGATTCTCTGCGGATGTAGAGGCGGAGGATACCATAATGCCATCTTCACGCATAATGTATGTGCGCCCAGTTTTGTTTTCTTCCGCACGTAGCTTGCTTTCGACAGTAGAAGGGCTCCCCGCAAATTCGGGAATAGAATGAATCAATGCGATGTTTTCCTCAATTGCATCTAATGTTAGAAGTTCCACATCGGTTATTTCAGCAGCAGGGTAAAGAGGCTGTAACATGGTGCATTTGGCGTAATACAGCTCTTTTTTACTCGTAAACGTTCTGTTAATTTTGGGCTCTAATTGGTCTATTAGGTGCTTTAAACCAGATAACTCTTTCGCCTCTTCATCCGAATTAAAAATGGATGCGAAACCATCTACATCAAAAGAGCACTGTCCATATGGAATATAATTGCTGTCATATTTGAGCAATACCGCAACTAGTGTACCCATTTCAAACTGTCCCCAAATTTTTTGAAATGGCTGATCGTAGCCATATGCCTCAATGTCCCCAATAATAAATAAATTTTCAGCAGGCTGCTGTTGGACGAGAGCCATACAAATTTCATTGTCTGCTTCTGTTAACAATCGAATCATAATATCCCCCCTCATGTAAAATTAATAGAATGATATGGTAAATGATGTAATTTGTCAATGGGTGTTTAATATAGGGTAAGTAAAAATAAGGTACCTAGTGCACAAATAATATAAAAACCGCTATAATATTTACCTATATGGTTTAATTTACTAAATGGAGGTATTTAAATGAAAAAATCAATATTGGTATCAGCAGTTTTAACAATTGGATTAACATATACACTTGTAACAGCTCCACAAGCAGTAGAGGCTGCAACAAAAGAAATTTCCTACAAAACATGTAAGGATTTAAATAATGTATATAAAAACGGAGTCACTAAAGCTAAAGGTACTAAAAACACAATTGTAAATAGAAAAACTAATAAGGCTGAGTATAAGAATTCTAATGCCATTGTAAGTGCTAGTTTGTATAAGCTAAATACAAAATTAGACAACGATAAAGATGGAATTGCATGTGAAAAATAAAATGACCAAGGTAAAAATAAAATACCCAGTGCAGAAAAAATTGTAGATGTAGACATGGATCAAAAATGCTGAAACGAAATGAGATGAGGGATTCCCCACCTCATTTCGTTTGAGTAGAGACGGCATATATAGGAAAAGTAATTAAATAAATGACTAGCGCTGAATAGTGGTATCTCAATGATTATTATAGCCTTTATTGGTTATTTAGTTCTGTTTTACGTAAACTTCCTGGTCTCGAGAATGTAAATCTGATTAAGAATAGTAAGGTTGAGGCATAAGGACTTCACTATGTTACGGGTGTACAAATTACTAGAAATATAAATTGACTTTTCCTAACTTTCGGCTTATTATTATCTGAAATTTCAAATTCATTTAAACGCTAAAATAGTGATATGAGGTTTGATGATCGATTTACAGAGAGGGAAGACATGGTGAAGCTACCTAATGCCGAATCAATTTTACTCATCTTGAGTAACGTATGGAAACATATGTCTTTTGTACTACGTTATAAGTACATTTGAGCAATTGGTTATTTACCGATAGAAATTTAGGTGGAACCACGGGTATACAAACACATACTCGTCCTTTTGTAGGCGAATATGTGTTTTTTATTTAAAAAATCAAAAAGAAGTGGTAGTATGTCAAATTTAGAAGTTATAATTCAAATTCCAAATGCAGAAAAGAAACATTATGCCAAAGATGTTATGTTAACCGATTTTGCGAAAGCGATTATTCCAATTGTAGAAAAAATCAATTGTAGGTAGTGTAAATACCATGTCAACTAATTTGGAACGACCAGTTCTCGTCGCTGCAGAAATTTTCCTTTATGTGAACACATGGTTCCTATCAAAAAGAAAGTGTCGTTACAACAATTTGGTGCTGGGCAGTTAAACAATTAATTGAAAGGGGATATAGACTAGATGATATCACAACAAATACTAACGACACTTGATGAGGTGCTTCATGATAAATGTTTGACGGCTAATATTCCTGGGATGGCGTTAATTATAGCAAAAAATGGACAGCCGATTTTTGAGAAATATTATGGTTACCGTGATGTAAATAAGGAATTACCTGTTACGAAAGACACGATTTTTGGCGTTGCTTCCATTACGAAATCATTAGCTGCTGTAGCTGTTTTGCAATTAGAGGATGCAGGAAAGCTCTCAGTGGAGGATCAAATGCTTCAATGGTTGCCTGAACTCCACCTACCAAATGAACAATATCGTGAAAAAGTGAAAATACATCATTTACTTTCGCATACTAGCGGTTTCCCAGGGATGAATATCGTAAACTGTGCAAGGGCAAATAGTATTTTGAGTGATCCACATGGAGAGTATTTATTTGATAGTTTGTCACTAGGCTCTAACTATAGAAAAATTAAAACGGTTGCAGAACTGATTGAGATCATGAACGAAACAGATTATGCATTACTTGGTCCCCCAGGTTCACTATTTAACTACTCAAATGAAGGCTATGCATTGCTGCAAGAAATCATCGAAAGAGCTAGTGGAGAAAACTTCATTACATATGTACAAAAAAATATATTCCAGCCGTTAGAAATGAATCGCTCCTTTTTCTTAACTTCTGACCTAAAGAGCTTTGAGAATGTTACGGAACTCTATGCGTATAGAAAAGAAGCAGATAACCTTTCAGTTTTCAACTCACCAGCTTGGTGGGATGTAGGGGATATTTATTCAAATGGCTCACTTAAAACATCTAGTTCTGATTTGATGAAGTATTTAGAAGTTTTTCGTCTTAATGGAATGGTAAACGGAAATATTATTCTCTCCAAAGAGGGTGTACAAAAGATGATTTCCATTCAAGCAACTATGCCAACGGGTGCTCATTACGGATATGGCTTACAAGTAGATTGTTTATCGGGAATACCCGTGTTTGGGCATGGTGGTAGCATTAAGGGGGTTTCTTCTCATATGAAAGTCGCGAAAGAACAGGGAATCACGGTATCGGTACTTACGAATATCGCTGAGGCGAATGCAGAAAAAATGGCGACTACATCATTAAATCACATACTGCAATTACCAGATGTTACGAGTATGGAATTTACAGAATACAAGCTTTCTGAGGAACAATTAAAAGAATTTAGTGGTATGTATCAATCAGATGAGGGACAAAAAGCCGAAATTTTATTATATGACAACCATATCCAGTTGAAGGTACAACAGAATCTAGTTCAAATGAAGGCTTATACGGTAGATGGTTTTATGACTTCAGGAGGTGAAAGAATAAAATTTATTATGGATGATCAAGGGAAAGTAAGCGGGTTATTTAAGGGCAGCCGTTTTATACCGAAGAGAAACTAAAAAAAGAGGTATTTTGGAAGGTTTGCTACCGAATACTTATTTAACGACACAAACAAGAGCACTTCCTAAAACAGGTAAGTGCTCTTGTTATATTTACATATTATTTTTTCAACATTTCCTCACCAAGCAAACGGTAAGCAGTTAATCTTTGGTCAATGGAATACAGATTGCAGTTAATCATGGCTTCATCAAAACCATATTGTTTTTGCTCTTCTAAAATTTGTGTTGCGACTTCTTTTGCTGTGCCAATGAGCATGAGCGGACGGTTTTTATCTAAAATCGCCTTGTCCATTTCTGTCAGTGGGTAGTCATTTGCTTCTTGTGGTGTAATCGTTGGGAGTAGGCGACCTTGCATTAAATTTAAGCGCATAATTTGCATCGGCATTGAATTATATTCGGCTTCTTCCGTTGTTTCGGCAACGCTTACGGCATACGTCGTGATAATTTGTGGCTTCTCCATAAAGTAAGAAGGCTGGAAAGAATGGCGGTACGCATCGAAAATAGCCTTTGACATTTGTCCGTTAAAAAATTGGGCAAACGAATAGCCGATTCCTGCTGTTCCTGCTTGTCTTGCACTTTGACCGCTTGAACCGAGTAGCCAAGCTTGTGGTAAAGTCACTTTAAACGGTGTGGCTACAACTTGATCGTAAATCGGTTCACCAGTACTTTTCTCATTCATCAAGTTTAAAATAATTTCTAGCTTATCATATTGTTCCGTCATTTCCGGTCTGCGTCCACTTGCGAGCGCGGTCATTGAAGGTCCATCGCCACCAGGAGCTCTTCCTGCACCGAAATCTATACGGTTTGGTGCTAATGCCGCTAATGTTTTAAATACTTCAGCTATTTTTAATGGGGAATAGTGCATCATCATTATCCCGCCCGTGCCTACGCGGATGCGTTCTGTTTTCGCCGCTATGTAAGCTGCCGTAATTTCAGGTGCAGAGCTTGCCAGTGACGTTGTATTATGATGTTCTGCAAGCCACATTCTCTCGTAGCCAATTGCATCTCCAAGCTGTGCAATTTTTACGCTATTTGCCAGTGCCTCTGTGGAAGTCATTCCCTTTGAAACTGGCACTTGGTCTAATATACTTAATTTCATGTTTACCGCCTCATTTCATACTCTTAAAATACCGAAACTTATGAAGGAAGTAAAATGATTGAACCAACATACCCCTCTCTAGGTTTGTAATAGGCCACTTTAGCTTAACCAAACAACCTTCAAATCTTTTCGTGAAAGCGAAATACGAATCATTAATAATATATACCAACTTAATCATATACTTTGAATTGAATCCGTACATATAGGGGGAGATAGTATAAGCACTAGTTATTATGATTTTCGCAATGGTAGGTCAAGAGACAATACTAAAAGGGGATGTATAAATGGTATGGGATTACGAATATGATGTTGTCGTCGTTGGCTCCGGTGCCTCGGGTTTTTCTGCAGCAATCACAGCGAAAAAAGAAGGGTTAAGAACGTTATTAATTGAAAAAGAAAAGTATTTTGGAGGAGCATCTGCTTTATCAGGTGGTGGTGTATGGATTCCGAATAATAAATATTTAGTTGATGCTGGTGTTGCTGATAGTTTTGAAGAGTCTAAATTATATTTAGATTCAACGGTTGGCGATTTAGTGAGTGATAAAAAGAAGGAAGTTTATTTGAAACAGGGAATTGAAATGTTGGATTATATGCATAATTTAGGCCCACATATGAGATTCTCCTATGCAAAAAATTACTCTGACTATTACCCAACACATCCAGGGGGCAAAGGAAAGGGCAGGTCGATCGAGCCCGAAGTGATTGATTTGAATAAATTACAAGATTGGAAGACGATGCTTCTTCCACCTACAATGGATACAAAAGGTTTCGTTATGACAGGACAAGATTTTGTAAAAGTGAATATGATTACTAGAACTTGGGCGGGGAAAAGAGCTTCCCTAACACTCGGTTGGCGATTAATTAAGCATAAAGTACTCAAAAAAGATTATGCCTCTTTAGGAAGAGCTTTAATAGCTCGAATGGCTTTAACTTACAAAAATCTAAACGGTGAAATTTGGCTTGAAGCACCATTTGTTGATTTTATTTATGAAAATGATAAAGTAACCGGCTTAATCGTAAATAATAAAGGCGAAAAAGTATCAATTAAAATTAATAAAGGCTTAATTTTTGGTTCAGGTGGATTTTCTAGAAATCAAGAAAAGAGAGAAAAATATCTTCCAAGCCCACAAGATGTAACTTGGACAAGTTCACCAAAAGGTCAAACAGGGGATATTATTGAACCATTTGCAAAACTCAATGCTCAGTTTGGTTTAATGGACAGAGTTTGGGGTGCACCTACTGTCATTAATCATTTAGGCATGCCGTTTTTCTTAGTGGCTGATCGAGGCATTCCAAATATGATTATCGTTGACCAAGACGGAAAAAGGTATATTAATGAACCGACACCTTACCATGAATTCGTTGATAAAATGTATGAACATAATGAAAAAACAGGTGGTAAAGCGATTACTTCCTGGATTATTTTAGATGCACGAGCTAAGAAAAGGTATATCTTTACCGGATTATTCCCAGGGCAGGATTTCCCTAAAGAATACTACGAAAATGGTATTGTTTTAACAGGAAATACAGTCGAAGAATTAGAGAACAAATTAAATATGCCAAAAGGAAATTTAGTAAATACAATGGATCGATTCAATGAATTTGCTCAAAATAGGAAGGATTTAGACTTCCATAGAGGAGAAACCGCGCATGATCAATATTACGGTGATCCTACGTTACCAAATCCAAATTTACTTGAAATCAATGCAGCTCCTTATTATGCAATGAAAGTTTATCCAGGCGATATCGGTACTAAGGGTGGAGTAGTGACGGATGAGTGGGCAAGGGTCGTAAAAGAAGACGGAACCGTATTTGATAATGTATACGCTTGTGGTAACTGTTCAGCATCGATCATGGGGCAATCTTATCCAGGACCAGGAGCAACATTAGGACCGGGTATGACTTTTGGTTACTTAGCCTCCATGCACTGTAAAGAGAAAATATAAAAGACTTTTCTTTAACCGCCTTTACCTATGATACGGTTTTCCGTGACGGGTATAAGTGCGGTTTTTTATTTTTCAATCCAATATCACCAAATAACGCTTATTTTAACTTAATTCAGCAGAAGTCCCCTACTTATATAAGTGGGAGATGAATGCCGAATATACAATTCTATTCAGTGGGGGGTTCAAACCCCGGCGGATGTCACAAAGTTTTTCGAGCAAGCTCGAAAAAAATCTGGACGCAATTACGCTGAGGCGTAATTGATTTAAATTTCAAGCACGTATCAAGTTTTCTCCTTTAATCTTAAACTTTTTTGCGCGGTCACACGTCTAACGATAAGAACATCAATTAAAAAGGAGCTTTAAACATGAAAAAAATATTCGCAGTTGCACTAAGTACTACTGTTTTCGCGACATCCATCATTCCCAGCATTGCTTCCGCTGAAAGTGATAATTATACCCCAATACATGAAAGTGAAACAGGGGATACATACAAATATGCAACACCTGTAGCTTTGTTCTCTCAAGTCACTGGCACAATCAATTCGAACAATACAGACGTAGATTATTATACGTTGCGGGTGACTGAAAAAACGGATATAGACATCACACTTTCCATGCTGGAAAAGGATATAACATCATCATTAAGGCTAGAGCTTTATAATGATCAACTAGAGATGATGGGCCAAGCGAACTACGCCTATGAATTGGAATTTTATGGCACATCAAAGATCCAAACATTTCTTGAGAAAGGTACTTATTTTATAAAAATATACGCAGACGCCAATCCAGCAATTGTCGATAATCCGTATTCAATAACTATCGACAACAGTAATTCACCACCTTTCACGGAAGGTTCGACAAAAGTAAAGTTATTGCCAATCAGTTCAATTCGTTTGAGTGATCAAGCAATCACAGACTATGTCATAAAAAATGATAGTACACTTAAGCAAAATTATGAGTGGTTTCAGAAGTGGGTGAAGGTGAATAACAGTGATATTACTAAATATAACGATCCACAGATGAAGTACCAATACCATCTCGCACAAGTCAATGCTATCAATGCATGGAAAGAAACAACTGGTGAACAGAACATTATCGTCGCGATTATAGATCAAGGAATTGATATTAAAAATTTTGATCTGAAAGCTGCAACAATGGACACTGTCAATATGTTAGGTGATTCAGATTCAGTTCCAATGGATCACGGGACGCATACTTCGGGTATTATTGTTGGTCAACAAAACAATCGTGTTGGAATTAGTGGGATTGCTCCAGGTGTCACATTAATGCCTATAAATGCTTGGGATGAGACAGGCAGTGATAGAACGGAAGAGAGTACTGCTAAGGCAATTCGATATGCAGTCGACCATGGGGCAAGAATCATTTCTATGAGTATTTTGAGCAACGGATTTGCCGAAGATAACAATGGAGATTCTCAGATTATTAGAGAAGCAGTAAAGTATGCCTTTGACAATAACGTCGTCCTTATTGCAGCGGCAGGAAACTCCGAGGAGGAAATTCCAAATTATCCAGCGAATTATCCGGAAGTCATAGCCGTTGGTGCGGTAGATGGTGATGATGAATTATGGGAATACTCAAGTAAAAAATCGGATATCGTTGCACCTGGATATGAAGTGTTCTCAACCGGAATTGACGGAAGAAATTTGAGCATATCAGGTACATCGATGGCAACACCGATCGTGGCAGGAGCAGCAGCTCTTATATTGTCCAAAAATCCTGAGTTGACAAATACGGAAGTTTATGAATTGCTATATGCTTCTGCAGTTGATCTTGGCGACAAAGGAGTAGACACTACATTTGGCAATGGTCGACTTGATATTGCGAAGGCACTCCAATTGACACCTGAACCAAAAGTCAAGGTCGATCGATTTAAAGGGGTATCGGGAAAATGGTATAAAGATGTAGTTTCTTCGTTTTATGAGAACAGATTCATCAATGATGAAATACTTTCAAGTCATCCATTTGATCAACCGATTACAAAAAAACAATTCATAGATCTCGCTACAAAAGCAGGTATCATTATGGATGAGGCAGCTATGACTAAGGACAAACTATTGCGCGGAGAAGCCTTTGAAATGCTATTTGAAGGGTATACAGCGCTTTACGGGGAACGGGATGTCGTTGAAAATAATGCACTGAAAACGTTAGTCCATCTTAAAATTGTTAATGGTAGAACAAGTAAAGATGGCAAAGTCAGTTACGATTTAGAGAAGCAATTAAGTTATGCTGAGGCGATGCAACTCCTATATAATTTTGAGCAATCTAAAAGAGCTAATCGCTGAGAAGTATTAGTTGCATGACATCTTGACAGACAAGCAAACAGAAAGCAGAGGGCGTTTGTGAGACACATGGAAAATGTATAGTTAAATAACGTATACGAGACCACCTGCCGCGCCAGGTGGTCTTTCCTATTGTGCGGGCCCACCTTTCTGAGGCCAGTATGTTCTTGATACAGAAAATCCCTTCAACTTTTAGGTGCACTTTATTGAAATAAGTCTAAGTGAGGTTTTTAAATCTTCAATCCAATTCGTCAAAATTTGATTGTCCATCCATTAATTAAGATGGTTAATCATTTTAAACTATTTTTTTTTAAAAGTCATGTACATATTGAAAAAATGCGCATATATTTTCCTTAAAGAAACTTTTATTCCCTAACGAAAGTTTAAAATAGGAGATGGTCTCATGAAAGAAAGAGAGGAAAGACGCGGAAATGCAGAGTATAAAGAATTTAGGGAGGCAACATCTTCTCCAAATCGGCTGAAAAGATTTTGGATTTTTCTCGGACCCGCTTTTATAGCAGGTGTCGCTTATATTGACCCTGGAAATTTTGCAACAAATATTAGTGCTGGATCCGATTATGGCTATTTACTTCTTTGGGTAGTTCTTGTTTCAAATTTAATGGCGATCCTCATTCAAACTTTATCTGCAAAATTAGGCATTGCTACAGGTAAGAACCTACCTGAAGTATCAAAAGAAAACATGCCTAAGCCTGTATCAATTGCCATGTGGATTCAAGGGGAACTGATTGTAATTGCTACGGATCTTGCCGAATTTATTGGTGCAGCATTAGGCTTGTATTTGTTGTTTGGGATACCGCTATTCACGGCTGCAATTATATCTGCAATTGGATCTTTCGTTATTCTAGAATTACAACGTCATGGTGTTAGAGCACTTGAAGCTGGAATAACTGGGATGGTGTTTATCGTTGTTATCTCATTTGTTTTACAAGTATTCTTTTCCCAACCAGATGCTAATGCGGTTTTACATGGCCTTTTTACACCTCAATTTGATGGTGTAGACAGTGTGATGTTAGCGGCTGGTATATTAGGGGCGACAGTTATGCCACACGCAATTTATCTACACTCGTCATTGACACAAAAAAGAATTATTGGGCGTAATGAGTCTGAGAAAAAAAGAATCTTTCGTTTTGAATTTATCGATATTTTAATCGCAATGGTTATTGCCGGTACGGTGAATGCATGTATGCTCATCGTTGCTGCAGCATTATTTTTTCACAATGGGCTCAGTGTACAAAGTCTAGACGCGGCCTTTACGTATTTAGGTGAGCTCATTGGACCATTTTCTGCGATATTATTTGGAGTGGCTTTACTATTTTCTGGTATCGCAAGTTCTACGGTTGGTACGATGGCTGGAGATGTTATTATGCAAGGGTATATCAATCGTCGAATTCCAATCTACTTAAGACGAACAATCACCGTAATTCCGCCACTTATTGTGATTGGTATTGGAGTGGATTCAACACTAGCATTAGTCATTAGCCAAATTATTTTGTCTTTTGGTATTCCTTTTGCCTTAATTCCCTTAATTATTTTTACAAGCAAAAAGAAAATAATGGGCAGTCTGGTCAATCATAAGATTACTACATTCGTTGCCTGGCTCATTGCATTGGTCATCATTGCACTAAACATCTTTCTATTAGCCCAAACAATCCTTACTTTTATTTAATAGTAAAAAAAGAATGTCCACTGCACTCTGAAAGATTAAAGCCAAGTAATTGTATAGGATGTTTTATTACATCATAGCTTGTTTATAATGTTACACAATTTATTGAAATGCACATTACTAAAAGTAAATTTTAGTAATGTGCATTTTTTTGGCTAACAAACTTAATATAACAAGTTGAAATTTTTTTCGTAGATTGATTGTCCACATGTTGACTATTATGGTGAAAGTAGGTAAGATTAAAAAAGTCAACATGTTGAGTAATTATACTTAGAGGGGGAGGAAATATGGAAGATAAAGATACCAAGCTGGCAAACACCATATTGGATATTGTCCGTGTAGCTAACATTTTGGAAAGACTAGGTGGCAAGTATGCGCAGGAAGCAGATTTAAACAGTGTACAGCAATACATGATTTTGTCACTGTTAAACGCTACACCTAATTTAACTATGGGGGATCTCCAGCAAAATACTTTAGTGACAAAACAAGCAATCACAGGTGTTGTGGATCGGCTAAAAAAAGGAGGCTATTTAGATTTATACAAGGATTCAAAGGATCGTAGAATTACCCGCGTCCTTATGACTGAGAAAGGTAAGAATGCATTAGAAGCTACACGTCCAAAGAGAATTGCTGGGAATCAGGAAGCCTTTTCTATTTTAAGCGAGGAAGAAATTTCCCAATTATCAGGGATTTTTTCTAAGCTAATTTTACATTTAAAAAATATAGAAAACATTTGAACAGGAGGATGTCATTCATGAGTAATCAATTAAAACGATTAAATTATTCTATTTGTTTTATTCTCATATTCGCTACTATGAATACGACAATGATGAATGTTGCATTGCCGAAATTTGCCGAACAATTTTTTTTAACCCCTACTGAAGTGAGCTGGGTTACTTCAATATTTAGTTTGACGTTTGGTATCGGTGCCGTTATTTTTGGGAAATTGGCTGATATCTATCCGATTCGACGTTTACTTGTTATAGGTCTCATCATTTTCATGATCGGTTCACTGATTGGATTTTTCAGCATTAACTTTGGGTGGGTTATCGTCGCACGAATAATCCAAGGATTTGGTGCAGCAGCGCTCCCATCATTAAGTATGGTTATGGGGCCTCGATTTTATCCACCAGAATACCGTGGTAAAATGCTCGCAATGGTCTTTTCAATTGTTGCACTAGGGGCTGCAGTTGGTCCTATTTTGGGTGGTTTTTTAACAGATTGGTTTGGTTGGAAATCATTATTCGTAATTAATTTCTTAAGTTTATTAGGACTGCCTATTTTCCTTAAATACGTACCTAAAGAAGAAACAAAAACTGGGACTTTCGATATTCTCGGTGCGATTATTTTTATGCTTGCGATCACGGCAATTTTAATGGGAATCAACGTTTCTAGTTGGTTACTTCTGGTGGCAGCTGTTCTTTTATTTATTTTCTACTTGCAAAGTAAGCGAACTGCCGATCCATTTGTCGAGATTCAAATTTTTAAAAACCGCTCGTTCAGCTTAGTACTTTTAATGAGTTTTTTAAATACGATCACCTATATGGGAACGCTATTTATCCTTCCGCTAATGCTTTCAAAAGCGAACGGTTTATCTACTAATTGGATTGGGCTTGTTTTATTCCCGGGTGCGCTTCTTACGGCTATATTAGGCTCACAAGTTGGCCGTTTAATTCAAATAAAAGGTAGCCAATTTGTCAATCAATGTAGTTTTGTTTTGATGGCTATCGCTTGTTTAGGACTTTCTACACTTGTTGGCTTTTCTCCGATTTGGATTTCATTAATGGCCATTTTCGTATTTTTAGGGTTTACAGCGAATCAAACAGCATTTTCTAATTATATATCACAAATTTTACCACCAGAGAAAATAGGAATTGGCCTGGGCTTATTCTCATTAATGACATTCTTAGCTTCCGCTATCGGGATTTCATTATACGGTCGTTTCCTTGATTTAAAAATTGGGCATTGGAATATATTGAACATCTCTCCTTATAGCTCTTATAGCAACGCACTACTTCTGGCAGCCATTGTTATTGTGTTAGCGATAATTGTCCTTACTTTGGAAAAGACAGTGAAGAAGCGAGAAGTTTTGAAATCTCCTTAAATGATGGGTAATACGATAACTTTGTAATGTGTACCCCTTGTAAGGGAATTTAAAAAAAAGCTTGGATACTTGAAGGTGGTGTCTGTATTTTACAGGCGTCATCTTTTTTAGGTTCCATTGACTACGCTAATGGAAGTGGTTGTGACATAAACCATATAATCGCTTCTTAACTAACTTCTGAAACTTTATTAATCATCGATATTGACATGATGAAGTTTTCCATTTGAATCCTTTTACTTCGGTTCTTTAAAATCCTATAACCTTTTTTACTTATGATATGGTTCGGCGTAAGTGGTTTAAGGGCTTTTTTTCTCGGGATTAATTATATTCTCATATTTTAATATGCAGCACAATATAAGATGCATTATACTTAAAAGGAAAAAATAGGTTATATCAAGCGTTACTTTAATCCGTGGAGATTTTCTCCATCTCACACTAATTATTAGTATATATCTATCGGCTTTTACGTGCAGTTAATTGGTGAGAAAGTTGATATAGGGGGGAGAAAGTTGAATCCAGCTGAAAATATTTATTTTTTCCTACTTGGTTTTGGGGTATTGTTTGCGATCATTGTAATCTGTTTCATATTCCAAAAACGAAAAAAGATGGCGATTGTTATTTCAATTGCATTCGTAATTGGTTTTGCTGGCTACTATTGCTACTATCCTACAATAAAAATGAACACGCATGCAGAGCGCTTTCAACAAATTCAAGCTTATTTGGAGGAAACATATCCCGATAAACAGTTCGCTATTTCTCCACAACATTATGAACCAGGATATATAGTCGGTGAATTCGAAATTAATGATATGAAAACACCTTCAATGGGCGTGACATTACGTGTTAATAAAGATGGAAATGTATCTCAAATTGCCACTTTGTCAAATACAGAATATCCAACGCAGCAAGAGCTATGGCGGGAAATTGAATTCTATTATGGAGAAACCTATTCATTAGATAAAGAAATGGTAGAATTAACCAATAAAGATTACTGGATTGATGGTGAACTGACGGCATTTGCTCTAACGATTAATGATGTACCTTCAATTGCCATCTTTAATTATTCAACTGCGGGGTACAGCTTATTAGAATTAAAAGAGGGCGAACGTGGGAAATTTGTTGCTGCTGAGTTGGATGGTTATCTATTCATATATATTGATGACAACTATGAAGGGGAACTGGTAACGATTCATACGGGAGCGGGCAATCAATATACTCTAAATGCTCTTGAGCAAAAAGGGAAATTAATCGTTAAAAAATAACATTGTGATTCATAGAAATAAAAAGCCTATCTAAGATTTTTATTGATCTTGGATAGGCTTGTTTTATAGCGGCAAACCTTGCCAGTCAAATTTTAATACAATTAGCGCGTTTCAAAATCTATGATATGCACTAGAAGATGTATCTTTGTTAGGTGTGTAGCTGAAACACTCACTGACCTAAGATATATGTCTTGAGTAGTGCAAGACGTTCACGTAGTCTCATTTTTGCCTCGACAATTTTCGGGGTAGGGGCAGCGACGACATCTGCTTGAAAACCAATTTTCTCGGCTAAATAGTTTGCTCGTGTTAAGTGAAAATCATTCGATATAATCGTAATATTCGTCACATCTTCAGGTAATAACTGTTTGGAATAAAGTAAATTTTCGTATGTAGACGTTGCTACCTCTTCCACAAGTATTCGCTCGGGTGTGATGCCTTCTGCGAGTAAATAGTCCTTCATTACCGATGCCTCAGTTCGGTCCTCATCCGCACCTTGTCCGCCAGATACAACTGCGATGACATGAGGATATTTATGTAAATAATCTGTAGCGACTTGCAAACGGTTCGCTAATGCTAATGAAGGCACACCGCCTGGATTGACTTTAGCACCTAAAATAATGGCGTATTCATTTTCGCCAGTTGCTTTTTTCTCAACACCACGATCCATTTCATTTCCTAACCAAACGTATAAAAGGCCACCACTTATTAAGGTTAAACCAAAAGCGGCGAACAACCATTTCTTCATGGACAATCACTCCTTCAATTGTATTACGAAATATGGGGAGATAAAGTTTCTAATTTAAGAAAAGTTGTGAAATGATTTTTAAATACGGGATTTCGTTTTAACTCGCCATAATTCCTCTTCAAGAAACAGCAAAACCGCTTACTTATGTTAGTAAACGGTATCTATGGAAAGGTTATTATTATTGAGAACATTTGCTAATTTGTAATTTAATCGATCACATTACTTTCATAGCGTTTTTTCGCCGTATATTCAATTTCAAAGGTAGCATCAAAATTGAATGCTTAAGGCATTTGCTTTCCGTATGCTTCAAGACGTTCAACCTTACCTTTTTCGGCAAATAGTTTATTGTATGAATATGTTAATTTGTATGTTTGATATGTATCCAAATCGATATGCTGTAATGAACCTTCGTTAAGCATTAATTTTCGGTCATTATACAAAATATAGTGTTGTTCATTCTTTGTAACAATTTGCTCAGGTTGTAAATCGACTGTTACAGAAACGGTTACATTCGTAAACAATATTCCGAATCCAATGACCCCGATTAGAAGTAATGCGATAAATATCGTTTTAAAAGCCTGTAATTGCGTCATATAATCCCTCCTTTGATAATGCGCCAATTAAATGTAACGGATCCAAAAACTGTATGAAAGGCAACTTTTATATTCAGTTTATTATAATAGTAAAATTTTATCAATTCCCTTTTTTAAAAATCGACTATCTAAACGGTGTAGCAACTTTTCTTTGTTGGAAGGTTAAAACAAACCTAATCTATTTCCATCAGAAATAAAAAAAATAGAAAAATTGCTATCTCGACCGTAGTCAAAATAGCAATTTCTATTTGTTATTTTTGCATAATAAAGCTTAAATGGCGGCCGGCTTGTTTCGATTGACGATAGGAAAAACCAGATTCATCTAAAAACGTACACATCGGATCAATTTGGATATTTTCAGCGGGCACACCGGCTAATTCACATTGCTTTTGTACGGTTAATTGATTGTCAATATGATATTTATTCGAGGCTTCGTTGTAATACATGAAATCATCCGCATAGCCGAGTGCTTTGAATTGTTCATACACATCCGCGTCTACTTCGAATTTTTCCTGACTCAGTGCAGGGCCAATCCAAACGTGTAAATCATTCATAAGACAAGCTTCATCTGTCTTTAAATGCACGAATAAATGGCGCGTAATTTCCTTCACAGAGCCTTGCCAACCCGAGTGTATCGCTCCAATTAACTCGATTTTTGGATTGTAAAAGAGCACTGGCACACAATCCGCTGTAAAACTACTTAGGACAATGTTTTTTTCAAACGTGTAAAGGGCATCGGTATTCAAAACGGCACTTTCATAATTATGTGCGCCTAAACCGATATGCTGTTTTTCCACTTTTAAAAAATTGGCGCTATGCGTTTGATTAGCACAAACAAATTGGCTCACATCCGTTTGCAACACATCGGCAAGTTGTTGTCGATTTTCCAAAACCGTAATTTTATTTTGGCACACATTGAATGCCATATTATTTTGTTCTGTAAGTGAGGCATCCTTTAGTGTAATGCCCGCAATTATTTTGTCATTTTGAACGTAAAGTTTTTGCTTCATTTTCATCACCATCTGTACTATAGCGCATCGTTCATTTTTTGTATAGTTGAATTGGATTTGTTATAATAAAGGAAAATAGTAGGTGATGGAATGCGGCCGATCCACGTTTTGATTTCTTCACTGCTACCTTTTCTAGTAGGGCTTCTTGCTGTTTTTTTCATGCTTTTCGAAGCAGGTGGAGTCAATTCCTTTCCATTTGAATTGGTTATAATCGTTATTTTTTATATTTTTCCAACGTATTGCCTGTTTTGTTTGCCATTTTATTTTGTCGTTCATCATCTCAGGAGACAATTGAAGCGTATCAGTTTTTGCATTACCGTTCTTGTCCTCGTTTATATACAAGGCTTTATCGTTTCGTTTATGTTGAACGTCCCGCTTTTTAGTGAGGAAATGGTGCGCGGTGTCTTCCCGCTATTTTCCATTATGATGCTATGCTTTGTTTGCTGTATTTTTGTGTTTAAGTTTAATGAAACGAATCAATCGATTTAACAACATACCTCTAGGGGATTATTGTATAATAATAGTGATAGGTAAGGAGTGAACAACAATGGAATACGAAACAAAAACAAAAAGCCGTTTAAAACGTATAGAAGGTCAAATTCGTGGGATTCTGCGCATGATGGAAGAGGGGCAGGATTGTAAAGATGTCATTACACAACTGTCGGCAGTCCGTTCAGGTGTGGATCGTACAATTGGAGTCATTGTCAGTGAAAATTTAGTGACTTGTGTACGTGAAAGTGAAGGCGACGAAGAAAAAATGAATGATTCAATCCAACAAGCCGTAAACTTGTTAGTAAAAAGCCGTTAATCAAATACGGCTTTTTTCATACGCAATTTTGATTGATTTTCAATTAGAATATGAGTTAGGGGATGATATTTTGAAATTATCGATTGAATGGCATTATGTATCTGCGAAAAAGCAGCAAACGATTTTTAACAGTGAGCCGCTACCTGCTGCCCATGTGTATACACTTGTTGAGGATATGCAAAAAACAGGTCGTGTCAAACAAGTGATTTTAACAGATGCACAGGATAGTACTTGGACAATGAAGGAATTGAAAAAATATTTAACTGAAATGGAAACGGAGCCGCAGGATGTGTCGGTTTATTTTGATGGTGGTTTTCATCGTGAAGAACAACGAGCAGGACTTGGCGCGGTTATTTATTTTCAGCAAAATGCGAAAAGTTACCGCTTAAGAGTGAATCAACAGGCAGATTATTTAGTTTCGAATAACGAGGCGGAATATGCTGCCCTTTATTTTGCGTTGGAATTATTCGACGAGCTCGGTGTGCATCATCAGGAAGTGGCCATTTTTGGTGATTCACAAGTGGTCATTAAGGAATTAAACGGGGAATGGGCAGTGACAGACAATGTACTTTCTAAGTGGGCAGATCGGATTGAACATAAGTTAGGTCAGTTAGGGATTACAGCTGTTTATACGCATATTGACAGAGCAAAAAATGATGAAGCAGACCAACTAGCCAATCAAGCCCTTGCAGGTACAGCTATTCATGCACAAAGGGAGATTCGGAAAAAATAAGCATCCATGGGGGAAAGGCTTTGAAAAAAATGTTGTACTATTAGGGGTTCTAGGACTTCTCAAAATCGGTAGCAGTTGGTATGCGAAGTCAAAAGAAATAGAGCCAATCGTTTTGACCGTTGATTATAATGAGGATTTTCGGTCTCTTGCAAGCTCTTTTTTAAACAATCTCCTAAAATTATTACAATATATTTTGAAATTGGACGTGTGTGTGTTGTCATGTTGATTCCTCCGCTTTCTGTCAATCAGTTTGTTATAGAGATAATAACCTATTTTAAGAGGAATGAAACCTATATTTTAATAAAAAAATGATAATTAATGAATATGAGAAAATAGATTATTTGTTATTTTATTAGATTTTAAACTTTAGAACTATTGGAGGGAGCTATATGAAAAAATTATTAGTCGGAATTTCATTATTGTTAATTGCTGCGTTACTTTTTTCAAGTCAACTGATCGCGGCGGCAATTTATAGTGAGAGAACCATGCAAATAGGAAATGGAGTAACTCTATTCTGGTCGGCCTTTTTTACAATTGGTTCCTGGTGGCTCATTTCCATTACGTTGCTCATTGCAGTCGGTGGCTATGTACTTGTTATGAACGGGATGAGGGAAAAGGGTTAAATTAAAAATGAGGCTGTAATTTAATAAATTTTGATAGTAGAGAAGAGGGTCCGAGTTGGGTATAATTATAATCGTACTAATAGTAGTTGCCGTACTTTACATGCTTATACAAGCAGAAATGACGTACATTCGTGCAGATAAGATGAAAAAGCAACAATACATAGAGCAACAAAAGAAAGAAGGGAATTCACAATGATACGTTCCGTTGGGGCAGGTAGCGCAGGACTCAGTAATCAAACACGCCGTAAAACACCGCAAGAGCAGACAATCCCATTTCCTAAAGTAGGAGATGGCACGATTTCGCTAAATAAAGAGGAAATACAAGAAACCTCACAGAGCAAAACACCACTAATGGTTGGAGTTAAAGCAAAAGCCGAGCTCAAATCCATTTTTGATGAGGAAAATGGCGTCGTAAAGTTAAATGCAGATGGTGACCGTTTAGATGTAAGTAAGCGTGCGATTTCAATGGCGAAGGAAAAATTGTTTTATTAAAGTAAAGACATCCACCCGCAGCAAGAATGAGCGAATGGATGTCTTTTTTTATTCGGCATCAAAATCAAACCTTTTAAATTTATCGCAAATAAAACGCAAATAAAACACAAATATTAAAACTACTCACGCATTAAGATGTAAAATAATTAATAGAATGAATAAGTAGACTTGACCGACCACATACATAACATCAGTCATCTTTTGTAATCCAATACGAATGAGTAAAGGGTGATTTAATTTGCTAATTGCTGATGCAAGGCTTGTTAAAAATGCAGAGGAAAAGCTAATCAATATTCAAGAAGTTTCCAAGCAGCTGTATGATACTAATTTCCGTGACTTTTTATATTGCCCAACACCTGGTTGTCCAGCAAAACTACTCTATATAAATAGTGACAGGGCGCATTTCCGGACATGGAAATATCACGCGCATCATGAGCGTTGTGATTATCATTCTGAAAGAAGATGGGTGGATCATGATGATCAAATTGAAGATGTAACGGTTGGGTTTGAATTCCAACGCCGACAAATAGCATTAAGTAGGGCTTACCGAGCAACAAGATTTCCAGAAGAGGAGCTACCCGCCTTAAAAACAGAAAATAGAACAGAGTTGATCGTCCAAAAACCGACGCTCTCAAGGCGCAGAAGAGTCACAGGAGTCCAAACTAAATTGTTTGATGATGAAACTTTGCAAGGCCTAATGAGAAAGAGACCACCCTTAAGAAGGAAATTCGTCTCAATGATCAATTCGAATGATATAGGGAAACATAAGCTCGTAATGGGTTTTGTTCAAAAAGTAGAGCTAATAGAAGATGTCGCAAAAATTACGCTTCTAGAAAGTGACAAAGAGATTGATATTGTATTTGAGCGATCATTTACCGCAGAATCCAAAAATAGTAGCTATTTAAATAAATTTGCTGCTCTCCAACACATTACCGATCAAAATTTAGAAATCGCTTTTGTAGCAATCGGCGAAGTAAGGCTCAATCACAAAACCAATCGCTTCGAACATCAAATTTTCTTCGGGACAGATTTTAGGATTGAGGATATGGACTTGCTGGCGTTATCGGCTAAAATGGCATTAGATGGAATGGAGTAGGGGACATATAAGTGTTGGGGGATGGGTAAAATTTCCGTATTGTCGTAAGTCTGAATTTTCCTAATGCTACAAGTAAATAGGTCTAAAAAAGGCTTCTTGTATAGATGAAGCCTTTTTAGATTTTCAATGTACTGTACAAAAGGTTAAACTTCCAATCCCGCAATCCCAAACCCACCAGGGCCAGAATGAGTAGAAATCATAGCACCTGCTTGAATCCAAGTTATATTTTTGAATCCATTTTCTTGTGCGATTTCAGTCATTCGTTGCTTAATATTTTCACTAAGTCCGATTGAGTACATTAAATAGATTTGATTTCTATCAATGTCATATTGATTTAAATAGTCACGCATTAATTTTTCAGCTACAGTGCTCATATTGCCACGATATTTTCTAGTTGAAACTAGCTTTCCTTCTACTAATTCGATGCATGGTTTGATTTTTAACAAAGCACCCCCGAGATAAGCTAAATTACTTACGCGTCCACCTGCTTTTAAAAAGTCTAAGCTACCGGGAATGAAAGCAAGCCTAGATTTCGGAACTTTGGCTTCGATTTTTTCTATAAGTTGAGCAGGGGGAATGGTAGGCTCTTTTTCTAGCATATTAACAGCGTACATCACAACTGCAGTTAATCCACCTGTAACGTTCAAAGCATCGATTAAATAAAGGTCCTGAAAATCTTCTGCTGCAATTAACGCATTTTGAAAAGAAGCAGATGCTTTTGACGTATAACCAACATGAATAATGATACTATCAGGGAAATCTTCTCTAATTTTCTTGAAAAGCTCATGATACTCATGGACATTCGTAGCAGATGTAGATGGTATCTTTTTTGTACGATCATAATAATCATAAATTTCCAGTACGGGTAGATGACCATCTAAATAATCCTGATTATCCATGATTACGTGCATCGGTACGACTTGCACATCATGTTTATTGGCTAAAGTTTCTGGTAAATCGGCCCCACTCTCAGTCGATAAAATAATTTTTCTCAAAGTATTTTTCCCCCTTCAGCATACATCTATCTTATTAGTGCCATTAAAATTTACTTTAACTATACATTAAAACAGGGGATTTATGTATAAATGAATTAAATTTGTAAGGAAGTGGATTTTTCGGTAGACGGGTAGAAAATCGAAAGTAATGGATAGTTAGTAAAAAATGATGGATAGAACAGTTAGAATTGTGATTTATTTTCAAACCTCACAAAAAAAGACACGTCTCGACCAAATGAATCGAGAGGTGTCCTTTTAAATGTTTTAATTATTTAAGTGAAGCTAAACCTTTTTCACCAGCAATACCTGGTTGTGTTAGCTCGAATGGATTTAAAATGATGTTTAATTGCTCTACTGTGAAGTACTTGTATTCTAGGCATAGCTCACGAACTGATTTGCCGCTATGTAATGCTTCGCGGGCAATTTGGCTTGAACGCTCGTAGCCTAAATGTGGTGCTAATGCAGTGACAACACCGATTGAGCTCTCTACATAGTCATGCATACGGCTTTCGTTTGCTTCGATATGATCTAAGCAGTGCGTCGTAAATACAGTGAAACCATTTGTCATAATTTCGATTGATTGTAATAAGTTGTGTACTAGTACGGGCTCCATTACATTTAACTCGAATTGACCAGCTTCAGAAGCCATTGTGATTGTCACATCATTACCCATTACTTGGAAGGCAATTTGGTTAATAACTTCTGGCATAACAGGGTTTACTTTCCCTGGCATAATTGAAGAACCTGGTTGGCGCTCTGGTAAACGAATTTCGCTGAAGCCTGTTTTCGGACCTGAAGCCATTAAACGTAAGTCGTTTGCGATTTTTGACATGTTTGCCATTGCGATTTTAAGCATTGCTGAAACTTCTGTATATGAATCGGTATTTTGCGTACCGTCAACTAAGTTATCTACTTTAGTGAATGGGAATCCACTATATTCAACAATATTTTTCACGGCAAGTGTCATATATGCTGGATCGGCATTTAAGCCTGTTCCAATCGCAGTTGCACCGATATTAATTTCTAACATTGTTTGTCTAGCATTTTTAACGCGTTGGATATCGCGCGTAATCACTGCTGCATAAGCGCCGAATTCTTGTCCAAGACGAATTGGTACAGCATCTTGTAAGTGTGTACGACCCATTTTTACGATGGAATCAAATTGAACAGCCTTTTTTAAGAAGCTTTCTTTCATATTTTCCATTGCTACGATTAATTTATTTAATGTTGCCACTGTTGCGATATGAATCGCAGTAGGGAACGCATCATTTGTTGATTGTGCCATATTTACGTGGGTGTTTGGACTAATAATCGAATATGATCCTTTTTCCTCACCGATAATTTCTAACGCACGGTTCGCAATCACTTCATTGGCATTCATATTCATTGAAGTACCAGCGCCACCTTGAATTGGATCAACTAAGAACTGGTCATGGTATCGACCTTCTAAAATATCATCAGAAGCTTGTGCGATAGCATTAGCAATTTTTTCATCTAATTGACCGATCGCTGCATTGGCAAGTGCCGAACTTTTTTTCACAACCGCTAATGCACGCACTAATTCAGGATGCATCGTCATGTTTGTAATTGGGAAGTTTTCCATTGCTCGTTTTGTTTGCACGCCATAATATGCGTCCTTTGGAATTTCTAATGTGCCTAAAAAGTCTTTTTCAATACGTGTACTCATCTGTACAAACCCTCCAAGAGAATTGAATAATATTGTAAGGTGAATCGGCAGTAGGTGAGAGGTTCATATAAACTTCACCAGTTGTTACAATTCACTAATCGGGCCTTTACGGGCAGTCTTTCTTCGTTTTAATTAGTGGAAACGAAAATTTCCTGCTCGCTCATGCGGGACAAACAAATACATTATACGTCATATTTTGTAGAAAAGGTAGTTGTTTAATGAAGTATATTTTTATTTCGTTTGCGGTGTATATCCGCGTAGGGTTTATGCGGATTAATCGCAATATTCAGCGAACAAATAAATGGTCTATTCTTCATTTTTATAATCTAAAATATCACCAGGCTGACAATCAAGTGCCTTGCAAATTGCCCCTAAAGTGGAGAAGCGAATGGCTTTAGCTTTACCATTTTTTAAAATAGATAAATTCGCCATCGTAATGCCAACCTTCTCCGTAAGTTCTGTAACAGTCATTTTTCGTTTTGCGAGCATTACATCGATATTAATAATTATGGCCATTTTTTTCCCCCCTTACACAGTTAATTCGATTTCTGATTTCATTTCAATAGCATTTTCTAATAATTTTTGTAGAATAATCGCGGAAATTGCAACGCCCATCGCAGCAATCATAAAAGCAATACCTAAAAAAAAGGCTTTCAATTGTATTCGTTTTATAACAGTTAAATTTGGGTTAGAAATCGTTTGATTTGCATGTAGGGTCATACAGTACTATATTTGTTGATGGGTCAATCATTGTTTAGTCAATTAATTGTAAATACACTAATTTGTTGACCTCATAATTTATTTAGGAGGTCATTCGTATTTGCTGTTCACTATCTAATCAAGAAAAAATTTTACATCTGCTTAAAGGACTTAATAATCAAATTAGCCCTAAATTTGAACGGTGTACAGGCATAAGTGCGTCACGTTATGAATTGCTACACCAGCTTTACGAAACGGAAGAAATTAATCAATCCAATCTTCAAAAAGCTGTAAATATAGATAGTGGGGCAATCACTCGTCACCTAAAGCAACTTGAGGCAAACGGCATGGTGACAAGACGTAGAAACCCTACCGATAACCGAGTAATATTTGTTCGCTTGACTTCGGAAGGACGCAAACGAATTGTCGGCTACCAAAAAGAAAAGATGAGTTTCGTGAACCAAATGCTTCATGATTTTAATCCAGAAGAATTGGAGTCTCTATCAGACATGCTTAAACGCATGCAAAACAATATAAGTGAATACTGAAGTTTTCGGAAATCAATTGACCTGGAAAATAAGAATTTTTACAATAAATCTAATAATAAGGATGGATAACTATGATTATTATTCACGCACATCTGCAAGTAAAACCTGACCAAGAACAAGCATTCTTGGAAGAAGTCAAAATACTTCTTTCAGCTACAAGAGATGAAAAAGGTAATATTAGCTATGAATTAATGAAATCTACTGAACAAGAATGTCATTATACAATGGTTGAAATTTGGCAAGATATAGAAGCTACTGCAATCCATAATACGAGTGAACATTTCACCGCGTTTACTCAAAAAGCGCCAACTTTCATGGCTGCACCAATGGACCTTAAAGTATTTAGCGGAGAACCTATAAAAGCTTAATTTTGTATTAAATAGCAAACACCCCAAGTAGTTCATTCTTGGGGTGTTTATTTAATTTTTATTGGACTAACCTACAAGTTGGTTGAAGAAGGATTTCACATTTTTAATGTTGAATTACTAAATTGCAGCTAAATGAATGAGCTAAGAAGAAAAGAGGGAGCTAATTTTGAGGAAAATTGAAATTATAGCTTGGACAGAAGAATGGGAGAATTTATACAATTTAGAAGAAGTACTATTGAAAGAAGTATTGAAGGATGTGTTATATGGTATTTATCATATTGGTAGTACATCTATACGAACAATAGGTTATGCAAAACCGATAATTGATATGTTAATTGTTGTAAAGGATATTGATCAAGTGGATTTTTACACGAATGAAATGTTGGCATTGGGTTACGAGCCAAAAGGCGAAAATGGGATTGCTGGGAGAAGTTATTTTACCAAAGGGAAAGAAACTAGAACACATCATTTACATATTTTTCAGGTTGGAAACGAAAACATAGCAACTCATATATATTTTAAAGAATATCTAATAAATAACCCTTCAGAAGCTAAAAAGTATGGGAAACTAAAAGTGAATTTAGCAAAACAGTATCCTAATGAACATTTGAAGTATCAAGAAGGGAAACAACAGTTCACCAATGAGTTAGTTTCTAAAGCAAAAGAATGGGCGAGACAGAAGAAAAATTTTTATTGAGTTCAGTGATTAAAAACTTCAGGATTATAACCTTGCATTAGTTAGAAAATAAAATGTCGAATAATATGGGTAATTATAACAAAAACAAATGGTATAATGACTATTCAACTGAAATTCATTAAAGTACATAAAAAATATCGAAAGTTTAGGAGCGATACAAAATGAACTTAACATTTAGCAATATTTATAATCCCGGTATCATTGAAAAAGATACAAATGATTTCACCCATGTTGCGTTTATAGAAGTACCTGAAATGTATGATGGCAATTTTATTAAGTGGAAGGAAATACCTACGCTCGAAACGCTTAAGCAGGTGGAAAATTATATGAAGGAAATGCATCTCGCGCGTGGGCAAAAGCATGTGAAATTTGTTTTCCCTCAGGATGAAAAACTTCCAGATGAGCTTGTAGCGTATTTAACGGAACAGCATTATGACATGGGCATTTTGGAAATGTATGCAATCGATCCGAAAACCTTTCCCTCAAACGATAGAAGCTCTGCGCAAATCCAATTTATATCAGAGGAAACGTTACAGGCATACGGTGACATCCATTATGAAGAAGCAAAACAATGGGGAGAATCGTATGCATTATCGAAGCGAGAGATGTTGAAAAAGGATTACCGCGACCAACGAAAACAGCAAATAATCGCGCTTGTGGATGGCGAAATTGTCGGTTCAGTCGATATCATTGTGCGAGATCAAACAGCGGAAATTGACAACTTTTTTGTACTAACAGCATTTCAGCGACAAGGGATTGGCTCACAAATTCAGCAGTTCGTCATGCAGCATTATGCAGAGAAAACGATTATATTAGTGGCCGATGGAGAAGATACGCCTAAAGATATGTACGTCAAGCAAGGCTACCGTTTTATCGGATTTCAATATAATGCATTGAAGGCGGATATTGAATAATGAAAAAGGTGTATTCCGAAAACAGGAATGCACCTTTTTAAATGTTTTACGTTATTTTACTAATAATCTCCACTCGTTCGTCTAACTAAGTAAGAGAGGTGAGAGCCATGGACTTTGAGCAAATTTATGAGCAACATTTCGGGAAAATATACCAATACATACGCTATATGGTGACGAATGCCGAGCTAGCCGAGGATTTAACACAGGAAACCTTTCTCCGCGTGTATAAAAATACATTTCGTCAGGAGGCAAGCATCACTACTTATATTCGCCAAATCGCTCGTAATATTGTGTATGACCATTATCGTAAGAAAGCATTAATTCAGTGGTTACCGTTTACAAAATCACATGAGCAGGAGGAAATGACCTATGTGCCGCATGATTGGGTTGTGCAATCGGAAAACCGAAAAGCATTATATGAAGCATTGCAACAGCTCAAGCCGCTTCAGCGAGAAGTGTTGATTTACCGAAAAATCGAGGAATTATCCATTCAAGAAACGTGTGAAATTATGGGCATATCTGCAATGAAAGTGGCGAACACGCAGCGGAGTGCAATGAAAGCATTGGAGCAGCTATTAGGGGGTGAGCAAGATGGATATTGAAAAAGAACTAGCGGAATTGAATCAATTACCTGAGGATGAGCAGGTGAAGAGGAAAATTCGGTCTTCAATCATTACGCAAAAAGGCCCGAAAAAGCGCGGAAATGTGTGGAAGGAAATTGCGATGATCGTAGCGATTTGTAGTGTTGCTTTCTTTTTATTCGTGACGGGTACATCGCAAACTAACCAAGCGACGAGTAATGAAATAGAACATATTTATACGTACTTTGGGGGAGAAGAAAATGAGTTCCGTGCACGAACTTCGACTTTATATGTGGGTGTTCAAGAAATGACGAATGCTACAACAACCGCCTTTTTTGAACATATTGAGACGATGGAAAAAATGGAGAATGGCTATTTAGGTGACTATATTGTTGATGTCATCGTCGTACAAAATAACGAGCAACATCGTTATCAAATTTCCAATGTTTCATTATACGATGTGGATAACGGGGTTTATTATAACGGTGAAGGGGCACTTTTTGGGGAGGTCTTCCAAGTGCTTCATAAACCTAAAATAAATTCATATTCTTTTATCGTCCCTTTAGGAGTTATTCTCATGAATTTTTTACAGTGGGCTTACTATAAATATCGGAAAATTAAAGCAGAAAATCCATTTGGAGATAACTGGGGATTTTTTGCGGTTCCGTTGTTTAGTCTTGTTTGTATTTTTGCTTACCATGCGTTTGTCGGTCCGCTATATAAGCCGATTCTAATTATGTTGTCTATTTTGTTCGGCTACAAGTTACTAAGGGTTGTGAAGCGTCATGCAAAAACATATATCATTTTAAAAGTTGAAACGTATAAGGCAATTGCCACAACAATCCTATTAATTATTTTAATCCTCATATATTAACAAAATGCCCCTTCTTATTTCGCAGAAGGGGCATTACACTAGGCATCTTTAATCCGACTTTAACGCAATATAAACCATCATAAATAAAATAAAAGACGTGCCAAACCATTGGAATGCGCCAAATGGTTCGTTGAGCCATATAACCGTTGCGAGCACAGCGGTAAGTGGCTCGACATTGCCAAGCAGGCTCGTTTCCTTTGCTGATAACGTTTGTAAGCTTTCTATGTAAAACCAAAATGATAGCATAGTCCCAAAAATGATGACAATGATCAAGTAAATAACCGTAGTTGCGGTCCAACTGCTAACGTCCACTTGCCACGGTGGGTGGATAAAACTCATCGTTGTACCTGCCAGCACCATTGCCCATCCAACAACAACGAGTGAATCAAATTGTTTGAGTAGTGGAATGGCATACAGTGTGTAAAAGGCAAGGCTCACACCAGATAATAGCCCCCAAATAATAGCTGGCATCGGAACCGCAAGTGCGGATAGAGAGCCATTCGTTAATAAAAAGAAACTTCCAGATAATGCGAGAACAATTGTAACGGCATCTTTTTTTGTAAATTTGGACTGACCGCGCAATGCGACGTACACAATAATCATGACCGGTGCTAAGTATTGTAGCAACGTAGCAACCGCCGCATTGCCTTCTTTAATCGAAGCCATATATGTATATTGCACCGCGAGCATTCCAACAATCGCAAAAATAACGAGGCGCAATGCAGTAAATTTTTGCTGCCAAATGGCGATTATTTGCGTACGATCTTTAAATATTGCTTGTGTGACTAATAATAATGTTCCTGCAATGAGCAGGCGAGTCGAAACAAGCCAGCTTACTTCAATGCCTTCTGAGAAAAGCTGCTGGGCGACCGTTCCACCGAGCCCCCAAAAAAAGCACCCTACTATAACAAGTATAAATCCTATGTATCGTTTATTTTGCATGACGAACCTCTTTATCTAGTAATATTTCTATTTTACCGAAATTTCTGTAAAAATACTATATGCAGTTGACGAATATCCTAAAGATATGGGTATTCATTATGTATATTTCACTAAAATGAAATTTTTTTAAAATAATTGTAACCTTTTTGATTAACATGCTACTAATCTAACGAGAACACGGAGAGGAATGACAAAAAATGAACATGAATATGAAACGTATTACACCATTAGCACTATCTGCATTATTACTAGGAACGGTAGCAGTAGGCGCAGAATCACCAGCGAACACAAGTCAACCAATACAAATCGAGGAAACGAATAATATTGCTTCGTTCGTACAAATGCAAGGTACAATCGATTCTATTGAAAATCGCAAAGACCAAACATTTTTCAGCACAGCGGATAAAAATAATCCATTCAATTTCACAACAAATGAAGACACACTTGTTTTCGATAAAAAAGGAAATAAAGTAGAGCTGAAAAAAGGCGATAAAGTTTCGATTTATACGCATGCAAATCAGCCGATGCTAGCGATTTATCCACCACAATATAACCCAGCTGTAATCATTGTAGAGGATGACAAAGTAGCAAGTTCTGCGAAAGTAACTACTTTTAATAAAGAATTTTTAAGTGAAGACGAAGATTTAAAATTAAACATTGGCGATGACACAGTGATTGTGAATGAAAAAGGTGAAAAACTAGGTAAGGAAGCACTTGCAGGTAAAGACGCGATTGTCTTTTATACATTTGCAACATTCAGCATCCCAGCTCAAACAACACCTGAGAAAATTATCGTATTGTCAAAAGATGAGAACGATTCAGCTGACGAGAAACCAGCACTTGAAGTGGCACCATTCACAAATGTCAAAGGGGCTATTAGCTCAGTTGAAAAGCTAGCGAACGGCACGACTCAGTTCAGCGTAACGGATGAAAACAATCCATTCCATTTCACGACTGACAAAAATACGATTGTATTAGACAAAAAAGGAAATAAAGTAGAGCTGAAAAAAGGCGATAAAGTTTCGATGTATATGCATGCAAATCAGCCAATGCTATTGATTTTCCCACCACAATATAGTCCAGCAGTAGTTATAGTAGAAGATGAAAAATCACCAACAAATGTTGTTGTAACAGATTTCAATGAAGAGTTCATCAATAAAGAAAATGATTTAAAATTAAACATTAGCGACAAAACAGTAATCGTTAATGCAAAAGGTGAAAAAGTAGGTAAAGAAGCACTTTTAGAAAATCATCACGCGATTGTTTTCTATGGCGCGACAACACGCAGCATTCCAGCACAAACATCACCAGACAAAATTGTTGTTTTCCCGAAAGTAACGGATGAAATCGTTGCTGAAGAAGGCGAAAAGGCAGCTGTTTTGGAAGAAGCAAAAGAAGTGAATGAAGTAGTTGTAGAAGAAGCGAAAGAAATCGATGCTAAAATTGCTACACTAATCGGTAAAGATATTCGTGAAGTAGACGGCAAAGTAATGGTACCACTACGTAAAGTTGCAGAAGGATTAGGATTTAAAGTGGATACGACAACAACTAAAACAGGTGCAATCGTTTCAAAAGGTGCATTATCATACACAATTACACGTGGTGAAAAAACGTACGGACATAACCGCGCGTTAGCACAATTTGAAGTAGCGCCGGCATTACTTGAATCAGGTAAAACGTATGTAGAATACGATTTTGCATTACAGTTATTAAACTAAACGGCTCAACCAATGATCGCATGAGAATCGAACGGTGATTCTCATGCTTTTTAGTTGAAACCCGTACGGAAGATAACTCCAAGTTTTGGTGATTAGTCCAAACGGTGTAAAATGTAATAGCATTGTAATGGAAATGTAACAAGATTTTGATGTTTATTCCCATTTTACCTATATAAATTTAGCATTCACTCCGATACAATAACTAGTGACTAGCTTGAGAAAGGAACTAAAGACAATGAAACAAAAATTGATGACATTTTTTGTTGCGATTCTCCTTGTTTGTACGCTAGCCGTTAATCCAACTTCGGCAAACGTCAAATTTGTAGATGTTGCGACAACCCATCCTGCATATGATGAAATTCAGTACTTGATTAACCTGGGTGCAATCAGAGGCTATGATGAAAAGGGAAAGACTTATTACAAGCCAAATATTAGTGTTACGCGCGGACATGCAGCGAAAATGGTTGTCATTTCTGCAGGTCATGAACCACTAAAAGTGAGCAAATCTACATTCACTGATGTAAAAGCAGGTACAGAAATTTCTGGTTATGTAGAGCGTGCCATTGAACTTGGCATATTCGAAAAGAAATCGACTAAATTTAATCCAAATGATCCATTAACACGTGAAGAAATGAGTTCAGTTTTAGCAAAAGCGTTTGATATTAACATAGCGGATTATCAAAGTTTGCCAATGGTATTCCCAGATATTCCTGCAACAAATACATATGCTTCATCGATTAAAGCGATTTATTATAATGGTATAACAAACGGCAGTGATGGAAAGTACATGCCGAAAAGTGCGGTGACACGTGCGCAGTTTGCATCTTTTATCGCACGTGCGAAAAGTGATAAATACCGTTTAGATTTACCAGAAATTCCAGAGCAAGTCGATACATCTCAAGTTATTGGTACCATTGCAGTGACAACGGACGCATTAAATGTCCGTAAAAAACCGGATACAAATGCGACTGTGTTAGGAAAAGTTGATACGGGCGGTAAGCTTTCCGTTTATGCGATTGAAGGTAGCTGGCTAAAGGTTTCTTACAAAGGTCAGTTTGGCTATGTGAGTAAATCTTACACAAAATATTTGGATGCTAATGGAAATCCAATCGGTGCTGCAATTAAAGAAGTAATTGCAAATGAAACATTAAATTTGTATGTGAAACCGACATCAAGTTCAAAAAAAATAGGGACAGTTGTACAAGATGCGACCGTTTCAGTTTATAACGAAAGTAGCGGTTATTATTTAACAACAGTTGACGGCTTACCAGGATATATTGTAAAAGCAAATACGACAACTGTGGAAAATGAAAATGAAACCCCAGATGTAGAAAACCCGGAACCAACGCCAACACCTGATCCAATTCCGGATGATTCAGTGAATACTTCAGACTTAATGGGTAAGGTGACGGTGAATGGATTAAACATGCGTGAATCAGCGGACAATAGTTCGAAATCAGTTGCAACATTATCGAAAGGCTCGATGGTATCGGTAAACTCGATTTCTGGTTTTTGGGCAAAAGTGACGGCAAATGGTCAAACAGGCTATGTGCATAAATCGTATATTAAACTCATCAATCAAGCAGGGAATGCTGTAAAAAATCGCGTTATTATCATTGATCCAGGGCATGGTGGGAAAGATCCAGGTACTGGGAAGGATGGACATACTGAAAAAGCCATTACGCTTAAAGTTGGAAATCTAGTACGCCAAAAGTTAGAGGCTGCCGGTGCGACTGTTCATATGACGAGAACGGGTGATTCGTATCCGACACTACAAGACCGTGTCGCTTTTACAAAAGCAAAGCACGGTGAAATTTTTGTCAGCGTCCATGTCAATTCCGCTTCATCTACTTCAGCAAGTGGCACAGAAACGTACTACAATGTTTCCGCTGGTGACCAATTTGAAGAGGATAAATTATTAGCGAAATATATAAATAATGAAATTGTAAAGAATGCGAATATGAAAGACCGTGGTGTCAAAGAAGGTCCGTTTTATGTTATTAAAAATATGATTATCCCATCTGTGCTAGTAGAGCTTGGTTTCCTGACGAACGCATCAGATCGCGATAAACTAACAAACGATAAGTATGCAGAAATTTTTGCACAATCGATTTATAACGGGATTGTTCAGTATTATACAAAGTAATCATATTAGCCTGTCAAATCCTATTTTGGAATTGGCAGGTTTTTCTGTTGTGCAAACGAAAAAATTTCCTTATACTGGATATGGTTGGGGCTTTACATGAGTAATATTAAATAAATGAAACTTATTAATCTAAGATAACGTATAAAAGGTTATGAGAAGATAATGATAAAATGTATTTTCTTTCAAAAGGGCCTATAAAAATCAATATTGTGAAGGCTTATTAAATAATTAGCACTTCATGAAATTTAGGGGGGAAACCGGTGACTTTACAGTTAGAAAAAGTAACAAAGCGTTATAAAGATTTTACCGCGGTGCAAAATCTGAATTTTACCATTTCAAAAGGTGAAATTTTTGGCCTAATTGGTCAAAATGGAGCAGGGAAAACGACGACATTCCGCATGATATTGGATTTGCAAGATACAACGGAAGGCATGATTATGTGGGATGGCAAGCCGATTAAGAAAATTAATCGTGACATTTTAGGGTATTTACCGGAAGAGCGCGGGATCTTTCCACAAATGAAGGTGGAGGAGCAGTTGTTTTTCTTTGGTGAATTACGTGGCATGGAAAAGGAAACGCTCAAAAAGGAAATTGACTTTTGGATTTCGCGTTTTGATTTGCAGGAAAAGCGTCATGATAAGGCGGAAACATTATCAAAAGGGAACCAGCAGAAAGTACAGTTAATCGCGAGTTTCCTGCATCGTCCGCAGTTTTTAATTTTAGATGAGCCATTTAGCGGACTGGACCCTGTAAATATGGAGCTACTGAAAAATGCGATTTTATTTTTAAAAGAGCAAGGGATGACGATTTTATTTTCAAGTCATCAAATGGATAATGTCGAGGAATTATGCGATCATTTATGTTTACTAAAGCGCGGTGAATCACTGTTTTCTGGTTCATTGCTCGATTTAAAAAAGCAATATGGCAAAACGAAATTAACGGTCCATTCTGATATGGCTGATACCGACCTTGAAAAACTGTCAGGGGTAAAGCATGTTGGGCGTGATCGCGATGGTCATGCGGTACTGACGTTGGAGGATGAATCTTATGCGCGTGAGTTATTTGAGCATTTTTCGAATGGGCAGTACATTGAAAAATTCAGCCTAGATTATTTATCTCTTCATGAGATTTTCAAAGAGAAAGTTGGTGCGACTCATGTCTAAATTTTCTGTGCTGGTGAAGCAATTATATAAACAAAAAATACGTACATTAACTTTTCGCCTAATGACCTTGTTATATTTAGGACTCATTTGTGCATTTATCTTTTGGCCGGAAATTAAAGGGCTACTGTTTTCAGATGATGCTGAAATCGTAAGTGTTGTGAACGAAACAGATTTTGACGTAGCACCATTTTTACAAGGCAATGATCAATTTGACTGGCAAGTAGTCGATGCGGATAGTGCGAAGAAAAATGTAGAAGAAGGCGAGTATTACGCAAATGTAACGCTTACTGATGACCAAGGGAAGCTTTCTGCAAATATTACGTCATTAGATCCATTACCACTAAATGACCAACAATCGATTTCTGGTCTTATAAGTCAAATGGGCCAAATGTATGCTATGGCGCAAATGGATTTAACAGCGGAGCAGCAGGCGGTATTATTATCAGCGGAGCCAATCATTTCGATGCATACATTAAATGAGCAGGCAAGTGATGGCAAATCGACAGAAGAAAAACAAGCGGGCATTTTTGTATCGTATGCAATAGGCTTTGTTATTTATATTTTTGTTGCAACGTATTTATCGATGATTACGACAGAGGTTGCATCGGAGAAAGGCTCGCGTGCACTGGAAATGCTACTCGTAAGTGTGAAGCCTGAAACGCATTTCCGTTCGAAACTAATTGGGGTCTTTTTAGTGGCTATTACGCAATTTGCCATCATATTTGGTGCACTGTTCCTGTTGTTACGCTTTACGTATGGTGGCGAAAAATGGACGCTTGTCACGGATTTACTAGAATCGATGTCAATCGGTTATTTCTTATACGTCATCGGTTTCTTATTCGGAACAATCTTAATGTACTTAATTTTAGGGGCATTATTCGGTTCGCTTGTGTCTAAAGTAGAGGAAGCCGGACAGGTAATGATGCCGGCACTCATGATGACATTAATCGGTTTCTACGTCATGATTTCAGGTATGGGTAACCCGGATACACTGTTAATTAAAGTATTCTCGTACATTCCATTTACATCTGGAATGGTGATGCCAATGCGTATTGGAGCAACGGATATAACTAGTATTGAGCCGATTATTTCATTCGTGTTACTTGTTGGGACGACGTTATTGCTATACGTCATTAGCTTAACGTTCTATAAACGCAGCGTGCTGACGTATTCATCTGGTGGATTGATTCAAAAAATTAAAACGGTGTTTAAAGTGACGACTTAATGTGCTAGGTGGAATGAATATTTTGCGGAAATCGCTAGAACTATGAGGTAGACGGATAACCGTAAAATATATATCAACGAATAAGGGCACTCCTACTTATACTAGCGGGAGTGTCTTTTTCTGTTGATTTGCCAAAAGAGGAGTGTTAATGCGAGTAAAATAATCGGAGTAAAACCTACATATCGCCATGCATTATTTGCACCAATAAAATAATAGGCAATCGGTAAAAATGTTAGCGTACTCAGCAGTAGTGCGTGCCATGACTTTTTTACAATACCAACAAAAAAAGCAACGATTGAAATGAGAAATGAAAGATACCACAAAGATAACATTTGATGGACGCCTCTCTATTTCTGTTTGATCAATATCATACGCGTTTGTTTCATGATTCATTATAAAATAGTGTTAATTTTTCGGGGAATAATCTACTACTTTACAAATTAATTCGAACTCCGAAAAAAATATCACCTTATATATCAAAATATTTAATTTTTTGCTAAAATAATGAGAATTAAAAAAGAAGGTGAATATGTTGAACGTTTTTTTAAAGTTAGGCTGGTTTTTCCGACAACGAAAAAAACAATATGTTATTGGATTAATTATGCTTACATTTGTTGCAATTTTACAACTGATTCCCCCAAAAATTATCGGCTATACCATCGATGAAATTGGGGAAGGTACATTGACGAAAGTGAGTCTGTTTAAATGGTTGGGAAGCATTGTTGTCGTCGCGTTAGTCATGTATGCACTGCGCTATTATTGGCGACAGATGATTTTCGGCTCATCGAATTATTTAGCCAAAATTTTGCGCCAAAAGCTACATCAGCATTTTACAAAAATGGCGCCATCCTTTTATCAAAAGCATCGTGTCGGAGATTTAATGGCACATGCAACGAATGATATTAACGCCGTACAACAAACGGCTGGTGGTGGGGTTCTCACATTATTTGACTCGATTACGACAGGTGGTTTTGTCGTTTTAGCGATGGCGATTACAATTGATTGGCGCTTAACATTAATCGCATTATTGCCGATGCCGATTATGGCCTTTTTAACGAGTTATTATGGCAAGCTGCTTCACGAACGCTTCCGTCATGCACAAGCAGCTTTTTCTGATCTAAACGACAAAACGCAGGAAAGTATTTCGGGCATTAAGGTGCTCAAAACATTTGGTCAGCAACGTCAAGATGTAGCTGATTTCACAAAATTATCCGATGAGGTCGTGGAAAAAAATCTACGTGTGTCAAAAGTCGATTCTTTATTTGACCCAACGATTAGCTTTGTTGTTGGTTTGAGCTTTATGCTAAGTTTAGGGTTTGGTACAAAATTTATTTTAGAAGGTGCGATGACGCTCGGGGATTTAGTGACATTTACGACGTATTTAAGCATTCTTGTATGGCCGATGCTTGCGATTGGGATGTTATTTAATATCGTTGAGCGAGGTAGTGCTTCATATGACCGAATTGAAAAAATATTAAATAATCCAATAGACATTGATGATCAACCAAACGCAATTGGGGTGATGCCAAGTGGAAATATATCGTTCCAGGTCGATTCATTTACTTTCCCAGGAGACCAACAGCCGACGCTCCATCACATTCATTTTAATTTAAAACGTGGTGAAACACTCGGCATAGTTGGGAAAACAGGTGCAGGGAAAACGGCCATTTTAAAGCTGATTTTACGTGAATTTGAGGGGTATGAAGGGAAAATTATGTTTGGTGAACACCGCATTGATGAATACCAAAAAATGAAGTTGCGTGAGGCGATCGGCTATGTGCCTCAGGATAATTTCCTGTTTTCCGCATCGATTTATTCGAATCTTGCATTTGCAAATCCGAATGCAACGAGAGCTGAAGTAAAGGCTGCTGCGCAAATTGCTTCTATCGATAAAGATATAGAAGGATTTGCAGAGGGTTATGAAACGATAGTTGGCGAGCGAGGTGTTTCGCTTTCTGGCGGGCAAAAGCAGCGGATTTCCATTGCACGTGCGTTATTAATGAAGCCGGAATTATTAATTTTAGATGATTCGTTATCAGCTGTGGATGCACGTACAGAGGAAGCGATTTTACAAGCTTTGAAGGAAGAACGAAAAGATGCAACGACCATTATTACGTCTCACCGATTGAGCTCGATTCAGCAAGCGCATGTCATCATCGTTGTAGATGGAGGCGAAATGATTGAAAAGGGCACGCATGAAGAGCTAATGGCAATGCAAGGGAGCTATTTTGAAATGTATCAATTGCAGCAGCTTGAACAATTAGTAGCGCAAGGGGGAGACAGTCATAGTGAATGAAACGATTTCAAGTAAAGAACAGCGCGTCATACTCCGCCACCTATTTCATTATTTACAACCGCATAAAAAGCTGTTAATTATTGCTTTATTGTTACTTGTATTAACGGTAATCGGGGATCTTGTTGGTCCTTATTTAATTAAAGTATATATTGATGATTATTTAACCCCCCGCCATTTTGACATGAATCCAGTCATGATATTAGCGGTTAGTTATTTCACAATTCAAGTGTTGAATATCGTCATTACGTATTATCAAATGTTGAAATTCCAAGAGCTCGCGCTAAAGGTCATTCAGCAACTGCGAATTGATGTATTTTCAAAAATTCATAAATTAGGCATGCGTTATTTTGATCAAGTGCCTGCGGGTTCTATCGTTTCACGTGCGACAAATGATACCGAGGCGATAAAAGATATGTTTGTCTCGGTACTCATTAGTTTTGTGCAAGCTGCGTTTTTAATTGTCGGTGTATATATCATTATGTTTATTATGAACGCAAAATTAGCATTTGCGATGTTACTTTTACTGCCAGTCATCATTTACATTATTTATATTTATCGTAAAATGAGTGCGGTTGTGTATATGAAAATGCGTGAAAAGCTAGGGGAGTTAAATGCGCGCTTAGCGGAATCTTTATCAGGTATGAGTATTGTCCAAGTTTTCCGCCAAGAAGATCGTTTTAATGACGATTTTGACAAAACGAATGAGGAACATTTTCAGGCGATGATGGCCAATACGAAAATGAACAGTTTATTGCTTCGTCCGATAATTGATTTAGTGTATTTTACAGCGATTGTCATTTTACTCTTTTACTTTGGTTGGACATCATTTGAAACGGCTGTGGAGGTCGGAGTTGTGTACGCCTTTATTACGTATATGAACCGCTTCTTTGATCCAATAAATCAAATGATGGAGCGTCTTGCCTTGTTCCAGCAAGCGATTGTTGCAGCATCTCGTGTATTTTCGCTGTTAGATAATGAGGAGCTTGAACCTGCGCAGAAAAATGACCCAATAAACGTGTCAAATGGACAGATTGAGTTCAAAGATATTTCATTCAGCTATGATGGTAAGCAAGATGTACTGAAAAACATTTCGTTTACCGTGAATCCAGGCGAGACGGTGGCACTCGTAGGACATACGGGGAGTGGTAAAAGTTCCATTATCAATTTATTAATGCGCTTTTATGAATTTGAGCGTGGTGATATATTGATTGATGGTGCATCGATTAAAAACTATCCTCAAGAAGAACTGCGAGATAATGTGGGTCTCGTGCTACAAGATCCGTTTTTATTTTATGGAACAGTGGCGTCAAACATTCGATTATTTAATGACGAGCTGACGTTAGAAGATGTGAAGGATGCGTCGGAATTCGTTCAGGCGAATGACTTTATCGAGGCACTTCCCGACGGTTACTCAAATAAGGTGACGGAGCGTGGTTCTACGTTTTCAAGCGGGCAACGTCAACTCATCGCCTTTGCGCGAACAATTGCGACCAATCCAAAAGTGTTGGTGTTGGATGAAGCAACAGCGGCCATTGATACCGAAACGGAAGTGGGTATCCAGCATTCGCTTGAAAAGATGCGCAAGGGACGTACAACGATTGCTATTGCTCATCGCTTATCAACGATTAAAGATGCCGAACAAATTTTAGTGCTGCATAAAGGGGAAATCGTCGAGCGCGGAACCCATCAACAGCTCATCGCACAAAAAGGGTTATATGAAAAAATGTATTTATTGCAGAATGGGATTGTCGGGTAGGGTGTTAAATTAACAATCAAAGATAATGCCAATGCCGTTTCGGGCGTAGTTGTTGGATAACAACTGCGCTTTAAATTTGGCAATTAAAGATGCGTTACACGTAAAATTTCAAAATTAATGGAATAAAACAACTTGCGAACATACATTCCCTTCTGGTAAAATGGGGAAAAGGACATAATTCGATTGCTGACATATTTCCATAGTCAAGGTCTGTGAAATTACGATGGAGATCATAAAGCATAACAAGGGGAGAAATAAATGAGGATTAACTTTGGTAAATATGACATACCAGCTACACTTCAAACATTAATTGATTTAGCAAATGAACTTGGCGATGATGAACAATTTTCCCTTTGCTTTAATTTTTATCTTTCTTTAGAGAATTTCAGATATTTTAATACGCCAAGTGATGTCGTTGTATTTGGATATACTGGAATGGATGGTATACATTATGGATTTCTTACTGACTATGGAACTGTAATGGATCTTGATGTAGCGCCAATTGTTTGCGTTAGTCCAATGGATTTTGATCGTCCAACGCGCATAATCGCAAAGAATCTGCGTGAATTTTTACAGATAAATTTGACTGATAGTGAACTGTTTTATAATCAATTTGACTGTGAAGAGTCCTATGTCGCAGCTAAAAATCAATGTGCTGCAGAAAACGCAAACTCCCTATATCAACCATCTGAAAATGAGAAATTATTGAAAACGCGTGCAACAAAGTTTTTGACGGATCATATTCCGATGCCTGTTATTGAAAATGCTTATCGTTATGTACAACATATAGAGTTGGAGCGACAAAGAAATGTAACGATTCCAACGCAAGATAGAATAGGGATTGTAACGGCAGTTCTGCAAGGTGAAGAACATGAACAATTCCAGATTCACAAGGAACTAGAACCTGATTTACAGTTGTTGCGTGAATATTTTCATTCTGCACCAGTTGCCTCATGTCTCGCATTATTTAAAGACATTCAGCTTAATTTTATTATAAAAGATTACCCAAATCTTTTTAAAGTTGTAATTGCAGCAATGATTAATATGGAGCTTTTTGATGAAACGAACAGATTATTAGAAGGCATCTAAATCTAGGCTAGAACACACGTGAAACAGAGATTATATAATAGGAGATGTATAAACGATGAAACAGAATAAATATGATAACCCCAATTTCTTTGCTGCGTATGCGCAAATGCCAAGATCTATTAAAGGGCTTGAGGGAGCGGGAGAATGGCATATGTTTAAAGAACTAATCCCGAATCAAAAAAATAAAAATATACTTGATTTAGGATGCGGTTTCGGTTGGCATTGTCGATACGCTCGCGAACAGCAAGCGAGTTCTGTCATAGGTGTAGATATATCTGAAAGTATGCTTAAAAAAGCCCGTGAAATGACAAATGACCCTTTAATTTCGTATATAAAAATGCCGATTGAAGAGATTAGTTTTCAAAGTTCACAATTTGATGTAGTCATCAGTTCGCTCGCTTTTCATTATATTGAATCGTTTAAGTCAATTTGTGAAAAGATTTATGAATGTTTGAAGCCTGGTGGAACCTTTGTTTTCTCAGTAGAACATCCAATTTTCACTGCTCGAGATGAACAAGATTGGTATTATGATGAACAGGGAAATCGCTTGCATTGGCCAGTGGATAACTACCAAATCGAAGGGGTACGTGAAACGACATTTTTAAATGAAGGTGTTACAAAATACCATCGTACGGTTTCAACATATATAAATGACTTAATTGATGCTGGCTTTACAATAAATGCGGTCAAGGAGTCCGTTCCTTCAGGTGAAATGTTAAAAAGCATTCCTGATATGGAAGATGAAAATCGTAGGCCGATGTTTTTAATGTTTTCAACAGAAAAGAAAAAGGGCTAGTTGTTTAGATAATCAATGGACCAAGTGCATGAGCGTAATTTTAGTTCATCTAAATGAGATAAAAAAAGAAAAAGCAATTACGTGATTTGGATTTCCATTCACGTAATTGCTTGAGTTACATACTTTAGTTTTTTTAGTGCCTTCCTAATGTTGGAAGGTTTTTTGTCGTTTAATTTTCTGGTGTCTGTGCACGCTTTACGAAAAACGCTACTACGACGGCAAGTAGTGCAAAACCAAAACCAACGATGAATGCATTGTGCACACCTGAAACCATAGCTTCAGTCAATTGAGTTGGGTCAGTAGGATTTGATGATTGCGCCAAATATTCCTTTTGCCCAGAAGTCATGATGCTGATGAAGAAAGCAACACCAATCGCACCTGCTACTTGAGATAAGGTGTTCAAAATAGCTGTTCCGTGTGGGTATAAACTTCGCGGAAGCTGGTTCAAACCATTCGTTTGGGCTGGCATCATAATTAACGAAATGGCGATCATCATACTCACATGTAAAAGGATAAACGTTGTTTTTGAAGTGTCCGTCGATACTTGTGTAAAGAACCACATGACCGTTGCTAAAATGATTGTCCCTGGAATAATAAGCGCTCTTGGGCCAAATTTGTCAAACAGCTTCCCAGAAACAGGTGAAAGAACACCATTCAATAAACTACCTGGAAGCATAATAAGACCTGTTGCATAAACAGTTAAGCCTAATGCACCTTGGAATAAGAATGGCAGCAATGTCATTGTCGAGAACATCGTCATCATCATTATAATTAATAAAATGGTCGTTAACGTAAACAATGGAAACTTGAATGGACTAAGATCCAATAACGGTTCTTTTAGTTTCAATTGGCGTAACACAAAGAAGAATAGTGCGATAAGTCCAATGATAATTATGCCGTATACTTGGAAGCTATCCCAGCCTTTACCCGAGCTACTGAACCCGTAAACAATCCCACCAAATCCGATTGTCGATAAAATAATGGATAACACATCCACTTTTGGTTTCGTAGGTTCAGAAACATTCTTTAAAAAGATGAAGGCGAAAATGATGGAAAAGATAGCAAATGGAATCACGATATAGAACAGCCATCTCCAACTCAATGAGTCAAGAATGATACCCGAAAGCGTCGGTCCAATAGCAGGGGCGAACATCATAACGAGTCCGATACTTCCCATTGCTGCACCACGCTTTTCAGGCGGATACAAAAAGAGAATCGTGTTCATTAATACGGGCATCATTAATCCCGTACCTGCAGCTTGTAATAAACGACCGACTAATAGTACGGAAAATCCAGGTGCAAGGGCACTTACGATTGTACCGAAAGTGAAGATCATCATTGCCCCTATAAATACTTGTCTCGTTGTAAACCACTGCACTAATAAAGCAGAAGCTGGGATTAAAACGGCAACAACAAGCATGTAGCCAGTTGATAGCCATTGAAGTGTCGAGGGCTCTACATTTAACTCAATTGACAATTGTGGAAAAGCAACGTTTAATAATGTTTCATTTAAAATCGTAAAAAAGGCTCCAATGATCATGGATATTAAAATTGGCAGCCTTTTTATATTGTCAAGCCCCTTTGGTTGCGGAGCGTTCGGTGTAGATTGTGTATTCATAAATAAAACTCCTCGTATACATTTTTAAGTGGAAATTTGTCTTGTAATTTCCCAAATCTGAAGGGATTAAAAATTATTGAAATTCTAGTGCTATAATAGTCATGTACAATCCTCCGTTATTTATGTGTTTGCTTTTAAAGCTATATGTAAGTACACCTTATACCACGCTCCAATATGCATTTCTCTACATTTGAGCATCAATTACATTAATTAATTTTCTGAAAATATAGCGGTTTACACATTATGAGTATACAATATAGTGAGGAGACTCACTAATAGTATACAATAAAATAATCAAACCAACAAAAATTTAACTTGCTTGGGTAAAATTCGCCTGCTTACTTCTATACATAGTTTTCCGAGCAAAGCCTCAACAAATCTAGGGAAAACTTAGCTAAATGATTAAAAAAATGAAGGAGGTTTTGATTCATGAACTTAAATTCTCCAGCATCAATAGATATCATCCATATGTTAATGAAATCGACCAATTCCGTTCAGAGAGAATTTCAATCTCAATTAGTATTGCTGAACACCCCTTATCAACTGACAGGCCCAAGACTGCGTGTGTTATCGACTGTTGCTGAAAGTGGCCCAATCAGGATGAATGAATTAGCTAGTAAATTAGGTGTCAAAGCACGTACAGTGACCGATTTAGTGGATGCGCTCGAACAGGATCAACTGTTAATTCGTATACCTGATCCAACTGACCGTCGTGCGACATTAATTCAACTGACTGAAGTCGCGAAGTCCAATATAGAGCGGGCACTTACTTTTCAAGATAAAGTCGCGGACACTATTCTTGAGAACCTCTCCATCGAGCAACGTAAGCAGCTATTTGAACTTTTATTACAATTAAAAAAATGAGCTTAGAGTTACTCTAGCTCATTTTTTTACAATTTAAAGTTTTTCAGCGTACCCGTTTTTAGAAACCCTTTTTAATTTAAAACGCCCTTTTGAAATAAAATGGCGACTGCATGTGTACGGTTGAGGGTATTTGTTTTGACCATGACACTTTTAACGTACTGTTTAATTGTTGTTTCACTAATATCTAATAGATTGGTTATTTGTTTTGAACTATGGCCAAATGCAATGCACTTCATTACCTCGTATTCTCGCTTCGACAGTTTAATCTCACTTTTTTTCATAGTACTTGGATAGAGGGACAGTATTTCTCCTACCTTGTTCGTAAATAATTGCGCTTCAATTAATAGCTGTGGGCTCATGGGTTTTTTGAATCGCGTACTTAAAAAGTAGCCAATCACGACACAATTGAAAGTAATCGGAACAACGAGTAGTGCATCCATAGCTTGGGCAATAATATATTTTCTAGGAAAAGTTAAATGAAAATCGTTGCCTTCAAAATATTGAGGGCTTTGCTTTTGGATTGCTTCAAATATGGGTGGAATGGTCGTTACATCATCGCGTACAGATGTGATGCTTTTAAATTCAGTTTCAGTTGCTGAAAAAATGCCTTCTGCTAAATGGTCGATAGGGGAATAACGAAAAAGTAGTGTTTTTTCTAATGAAAAGGTGGAGAGAAAACTTTCCATTAACAATTTAATTTTTTTGTCTGGATCTTCTAGAGTTTTAATTTTTTCTAGGTCACTTTCCCAACAATTCATGCCAACCTCCAAATGAACACCCCTTTAAAATAACCGATTTCATTATTCAATATATAACTTATGTTACGAAAAGTTGGTGTAAAATACAAATTTTAGCACGAAAGTATATGGATATTTCTCGAAAAGTAGGAATATCTATTAATTTTGATGCGTAATAAAATAATGATGTAAGCGATTGCATCATTTATTTTACCTAAAGGGAGGAAATAAAATGGCAAATTTAACGGATAAAGCAAAAGCATATTTAGAGGTATTTAATAGTGGACCTAAGATTGAATCATTTGACCCGATTGCATTAAAGGCGATGCAGGCACAAGCTCCAGCACCACCTCAAGATAATTTACCGAGCATTCATCAATCGGAGGACCGTTCGATAAAAGTAAAGAACGAGGAAGAAATTCGAATTCGGATTTATACCCCTGAAGGAGAGGGACCGTTCCCTGCATTAGTTTATTATCATGGGGGTGGTTGGGTAATCGGTTCAGTTGAGATGTTTGAAGCAGCAAATCGATTGATTGCAACGGAGGGAAATGTTGTGGTCGTATCTGTTGATTACCGTTTAGCTCCCGAACATCCATATCCAACACCGATTGAAGATTGCTATGCTGCACTTGAATGGGTCGCTGCAAATGCAGAAGAAATCAATGTAGATCCGGAGAAAATTTCAGTTGGTGGAGATAGTGCTGGTGGAAATTTAGCTACGGTTATAACGAAAAAAGCATTGGATCAAAACGGTCCAGCCATTCAATCGCAAATTCTTGTTTACCCGGTAACGAATTTAGAATTTAATACAGATTCATATAAGGAATTTGCAGAAGGATTTGGACTAAGTCGGAATTTAATGAAATGGTTTGGCAAGCATTACCTGAGTGACGAAAATCAAGCCAATAATCCAGATGTTTCACCGTTAAAATATGATTCTGTAAAAGGGCTACCTCCAGCTATTATTATTGCTGCGGAAAATGACGTACTAAAAGATGAGGGCGTCGCTTATGCCGAAAAATTAAAACAAGACGGCGTTCATGTTCAATACGAACTGATTCTCGGAGTGATTCATGCTTACTATAGTAATATGGTTTTCTTTGAAGATGAAACAAGGCAGTCTGTGCAGCATATTGTGAAGTTCTTAAATAAGGTTGAACAAGTGATTTAACTTGATTCAGCAGAAGTTCTCTACTTTTATAAGTCGGTGGTGAATGCCAAATACGCAATTTTATTCAGTGGGGTTCAAACCCTGGCTGAATAAAGTTAAGCCCCGGCGGATGTCACAGATTTTTTAGGGGAGTTTTTCGATCGAGCTCGAAAAAAATCTGGACGCAATTACGCTGAGGCGTAATTGATCTTGTACTACTTAACGGAAGGGGAATGTGAATGTCAAATCATTTTGATGCAATAGTTATTGGCGCTGGATTTTCGGGAATTTATATGACGTATAAGTTACACCAAGATGGCTTTACAGTGAAAACCCTTGAAAAGGCAGCTGGCGTTGGGGGCGTATGGAATGTCGCACGTTATCCTGGAGCGCATTGTGATTCGGAGAGCCATTGCTACAATTTTATGTTTTCTGAAGAGTTATATAGAAAATGGGCTTGGTCTAAACGATTTGCCCCTCAAGAAGAAATTTTACGCTATTTGAACTTCGCAGCAGACGAGTTAGACGTAAAAAAACAAATGCAATTTAATACGGAAGTGTCATCTGCAAAGTGGGATGAAGAAAAAACACAATGGCAAATCCTAACGAGCGAAGGGGAAGAGTTTACAGCAACATACTTAATTTCGGGTGTAGGTTGCTTATCCACTTCCAATATTCCTAATTTTGAAGGTCGCGATAATTTTGCAGGAGAAAGTTATCATACAGGTGCTTGGCCGCATACACCTGTAGATTTAAAAGGGAAACGAATCGGCGTAATTGGGACAGGCTCTAGTGGTGTACAATCCATCCCAATGATCGCACAAGAAGCAGCTGAGTTGTATGTATTCCAACGTACACCACAATATACTTCGCCCGCACGGAATCGGACAATAACAGAAGAGGAAAATGCGCAACTTAAAGCAGATTATGCTGGGATACGCGAAAGAATCGTTGCCTCTTATGCTGGTTATCCATATGTTCGATCGACAAAATCAGCTGTTGGAACTCCTGAGGAAGAGCGACTAGCGATGTTGGAAGCTACATGGGAAAAAGGCGGTTTGAGTTTCGGAAGTACTTTTAATGATATTGGTATAAATCCAAATTCAAATGACATTGTTTCCGAATTTATACGTAGTAAAATTCGCGAAACAGTGAAAAATCCAGAAACCGTAGAAAGCTTATTGCCGAATTATTATTATACGACGAAACGACCAATAATCGATACAAATTATCATGAGACCTATAATAAGGAGCATGTCACGTTAATTGATTTAAAAGAACAACCTATTGTACGCATAACAAAAAGTGGTATTCAAACGGCGGAAAAGGAATACACATTAGATATTATCGTTTATGCAACAGGTTATGATGCCATGACAGGTACACTATTAAAGCTCGATATTATAGGTCGCGACGGAGTAACTTTAAAAGAAAAATGGGCGGACGGGGAGAAAGTTGAAACTTATTTAGGTTTAGGCGTTTCTGGATTCCCGAACTTCTTTACCATTACAGGTCCACAAAGTCCGTCCGTATTAACGAATGTGCCAGCATCTATTGAGCAGCATGTAGAATGGATTTCGGACTGCTTGCAATATTTGAAAATGAATCAAATAAAAACGATTGAGCCAACCGAAGAGGCAGAACAACAATGGAGCAAACAATGTATGGATATTGCCAATAGTACACTATATACGAAAACAGATTCCTGGTATACAGGTTCCAATATAGAGGGGAAAACACGAGGCTTCTTAATCTACTTAGGTGGGTTGAATAGCTATCGTCAAATATGCAGTGATATCGCTGGAAATGGGTATGAAGGTTACCAATTAAAGACTACTGAAGCGATAAAGTAACGAAATATTTTAAGTGAAAAGGCGCTCCTACTTGTGTAAGTGGGAGCGTCCTTTTTGGGTTAAAGTAAGCTGAAATGACGCAATGTGCTTTGTCATGCTTAAAGAAATATGTGAATTAACGTGATATGGATTCCTAAAATTGAGCTTTAACAGTAAACAGCCTTATGAGGATTGAAGCAAATGAATAAGCATCTCTTTTTGCACTATGTAGCTTAGGGAATGTTTTGAAAAATTAGTAAGGGATTTTATCAGTTAATTATTTACAAATTGTTAATTGAACTTTATTGTTATGTTATACGATATATCGTGTAACATAATAGTGGGGGTGGTAAAGATGTCTTATAATGGTGGACCTATGACAGAGGCAATGTATTACGTTTTATTAGCGTTAATGCGTCCGAATCATGGTTATCAACTGATGCAATCGATTACAGAAGTCTCAAATGGACGATTAAAAATGGGACCGGGCACATTGTACGGGGTACTTTCACGAATGCAAAAAGACGATTTGATTGTTTTATCAAAAGATGATGGCAGAAGGAAAACTTATGAGATTACTTCAGAAGGTGAGCGGGCTTTAAGGATAGAGTATGAACGTTTAAAATCCTTAATTATAGATAGTGCTTTATTGGAGGAGGGTGAAAAGCATGACTAAAATTGTGCGCAAATTACGACCTACTGACTTTTGGCGCATTGGGGAACATGAAAGCTGGTTTTCAGATATGTCTGCAAAAGGATTGCATCTTCATAAAATGGGCCTGCATTTTGCACATTTTAAAATAGGCGATCCGAAGCGAATGGAATACCGAATTGAGGTTACGAAAAAGAAGGGAATGCCCTATGAACAAAGTGAAATGTATGAGGAAATTGGTTGGGATTATGTAACAAGTTATCAGTTTTTTCACGTATTTTCATCCCCTGAAGAAAATCATGCACCAGAGTTACATACAGATCCAATGGAGCAATCCTATACTTTAGATCAATTGAAAGAAAGACTTATTTTAAATTTTACTGGAACTTTAATTGGATTTCTATTTATTATCGGTATGTTATTAGCCATTTGGTTTTTAGATGGCACACCAGTATTACGATTAGTGGAAGGGCATGCAATTCAACTAACAATTTTAAGCTTAATCATTCTTTATAATGTATTTTACTCAACAAGAGCGATGATATCTATTCAAGCGTTACGGAGAAATTTACAAGAAGGTAAGGCAATTGATCATCATGCGCCATGGGAAAAGAGTCTGCATAAAAACACAGCATTTTCAATTGTATTTATAGCCATTGCTTTAGTCAGCGCCATTCTTCCATTCGTACAATTATTTAAGCATGAGACATTCACCTTACCAGAAAATGATTCGAACTTACCGATTGTCCGGTTGGCCGATATCGAGCAAAATCCGCTACTAGTACGGGATGAATATTATATCGATGAGATAGATTGGGCAAATCGATATACTACTAATTGGAGTGTATTCGCACCTGTGCAATATAAGTACGACGAAAGTGGTATGATAGAAAATCGGAAATGGTTAGATGAAAGTGGTACTTATTCACCAAGCGTATCTGCAGAAGTTTATCATTTAAGGTTTAAAGTTTTAGCAGAGCCATTAATAGATGACTTAATTAAATGGTATTCATATGGGGATGAAATGGAACCGTTTGTTGAAAAACAGCATCCTGACTTTGACCAATTAATTATTCATAAAGATGCCGAGATGAAACAACTATTTGCTTCCAAGGATAAAGTGGTTATGTATGTCCGATATAATGGATATGCAGAGATGGATGTTTTAATTAGAAATGCGGCTCAAAAAGTTAATTTACTTGAGGGAGAGTAGATTTTGGTAGAAATATACTGCAATGGGCGTACTTTTCAAATTAATTACTTTCACTACTATATAAAGAGGAACAATATCATAAATGATTAAGTGGCTTAAGACCATCTAAATTTAGGAATCAAGCCGCTTAACTCCTATTCACTAGTGCTAAGTATTTCGTATTTTGATTACTATTGGAGGAAAGACATGACTAAAATTGTGCGTAAATTACGACCTACTGACTATTGGCGCATTGGGGAACACGAAAGCTGGTTTTCAGATATGTCTGCAAAAGGATTGCATCTTCATAAAGTGGGTATACATTTTGCACATTTTAAAAAAGGTGATCCGAAGAGAATGGAATACCGAATTGAAGTGACGCAAACAAAAGAGATGCCCTATGAGCAAAGTAATATGTATGAGGTAAATGGTTGGGATTATGTGGCAAGTTATCAGTATTTCCACGTATTTTCATCCCCTGAAGAAAATGATGCACTTGAGCTACATACAGATCCAATGGAGCAATCCTATACTTTAGATCAATTGAATAAACAACTTATTTTGAGCTTTATTCCAACTGCATTCGCAGTGCTATTAATTATTGGTACGTTAGCGGCAATGTGGTTTTTAAATGACACGCCTGTATTAGGATTAGTAGAAGGACAATTAACTCAACAAATGGCTTTTAGCATAATCTATCTTTATTTAGCGTATTACTCAACAAGAGCTATGCTTTCCATTCAAGCGTTACGGAGAAGATTAAAAGAAGGAAAGGCAATTAATCATCACGCGCCATGGGAAAAGCACTTGCGAAGAAACACAGCATTTTCAATTGTACTTGCGATCACCATCTTAATCGGCTCCACACTGCCATTAATACAAATATTTAAGAGCGAAACGTTAACTTTACCAGCGGATGATTCGAAATTACCTATTGTCCGATTAGGTGATATCGAGGGAAATTCACTGCTCGTACAGGATGAGCATTATATAGAGGGAATTGATTATTCGAATTTCTACACTTTTAATTGGAGTTTATTTGCACCTATGCAATATGTGACCTATGAAAATGGTGTGATAGAAAATCAGACATGGTTAGATAAAAGTGGTACTTATTCCCCGACTATATATACAGAGCTCTATCATTTAACATTAAAACCATTAGCGAAGCCATTAAATTCTGATTTAATAAAACGGCATTCATTTGGAGTTGACAGAGAGCTGTTTGTTGAAATAAAACACCCTAATCTTGATAAATTAATCATTCATGATGCTGGGGAGATGAAACAATTAATTGCCTCTAAGGGTAAAGCGGTTATGTATATACGATATTCTGGAAATGTGGAGGTGAATGTCATAATTGAAAATGCGGCTCAAAAAATTAATTTGCTTTCGGAGGAGTAGGGTTAGTTCAACTAAAAAGGATACTCCGATTTGTGTGAGGGGAGCATCCTTTTTGTTGTAGAAAAAAACTGTATTCCCCGACGTCATTTTTTGAGTAATGAACGAAGGGTGGATAAATTTAATGATTTGAAGTTGGTGTCACTAAAATCTTTGCTTGTGATTTGTCATGCAATAACTTCTCAAAACCTTCTTCAACTAAATCATCTATGGCAATCTTATGTGTAATAACAGGCTTTACATCGAGTTGTCCAGCAGCAATTAAATCAATTACTGTTGGGAAAACATTTCGATATGCTAACGTAGAAGTAATGTGTAACGCTTTGAACATCACAAGATTCACATCAATTTCGATCGGCTTTTTAAAGGTAGCAATAATCATGATTTGCGCACCTAGTTTAGTTGTATAAAGTACATTGTTAATTGTTTGCTGAGCACCAGCGCAATCATAAATAACATCGGCACCGCCATTTGTTGCTGATAAAATAGTGGGAATTAAGTCATCTTGATCACCACGAAGAACCATAGTTGCCCCTAATTGCTGTGCTTTTTGTAAGCGTTCTTCTGAAATATCGACGACGATAATTTTCGCTGCTCCGGCTGCTTTCACACAAATTAATGTGAGCAAGCCGATTGGACCTGCACCATATATAATCGCGGTATCACCAGTTTTTAATTTACTTTCACGAACGGCATAAAAGGATACAGCTGTTGGTTCCACTAATGCCCCTTCTTCTAATGACACATTATCAGGTAATTTATGTAGTTTACTAGCATCGACAACCACATATTGCGCAAAGCCACCATCCGTGTTTAATCCAATAAAACCGACCATTTGGCATTGATTATAGTAACCACTGTTGCATGCTGGACATGTTCCGCAGAAAATTAACGGTTCAACGGTTACATGGTCGCCCACTTGAAAATGATCTACATTCTCACCAATTGCCACAAGTGTACCTGCAAACTCATGACCTAACGTTAACGGTGCTTTTCTTCCTGTGAGTGGATGAATATTTTCGCCTAATCCGTATTGATAAACCGCCAAATCACTGCCGCAAATCCCAGCCCAAGCCACTTCGATTAATACTTGATCTGGACCGTGCTGTGGCTTGTTCACTTCCTCAATTCTTAAATCATTTGCGTTATGAAGTACTGCTGCTTTCAAATAAACATCCCCCTTAAAATGATTGAATTAGAACTACTTGTTTAATTCTCTTATTGTTTCAGTAATACCTTCATAATTATTTCGCCTTCAATAAAATAGGGGGAAGCAATAAGTCTTAATCTAATGTTGGCGTTTTTTATGAGGCAGACGGATAGCCGCAATAATATACGTGAGAAAGGGGCACTGGATTTTCAAAATGGTAAATTTCATATCGAAAATGCTCATCTAGAGTAATGAACTATCAATTCATAATAATAACTTTCACCATATTAGAATCAAAGTTATTTTTCTCCAAAACGTCTTTGCCTATTTTTTGTATTTCTTTTTTTAACTTTTCACTAATCGGATCAGCAAAACTTATGATAACCTCTGTGGATTCGGGCAAAATTTCATAATCTAAACGGAAGCTTTCCACACCATTATTTAACAATAGGGAACGAATGGACTCCATTAAATCATGATAGCTTATTCTATTTGCTGTTATTAAAGCGGATGGAGTGGAATTGGATAGTTGAATTTGAAACGTGGCCGGATCAAAATGTTGTTGCGCTATCAATTGGTTTACGGATTTTTCTATCTTCTCACTTTCTCTTGGTTTAAGTTTTTGGTTATTTTCAAGTCTTTGAATAAGAATTTTAACTTTTTCATCGTTTAACATAGCGAAATCTACCGTTAATGCGTAACCATGATCCCGTAAGTTTGTATGGATGGAATGCATGAAACTAGCATATTTTTTATGGTAGTGCATTAATTGTATGTTACTGTACGTAGTCGTTTCGGTTTTATTGGCAATGTTAGCAAAAGGGTTTGTAAGAATAATAATCAACGCACCTGTTAATATCGCGAATGGTAAAAGGTACCTTTTGAAAAATTGCATAAAGGACATGCCAATACCTCCTAAAAGGGATAGTAAAGGATATGTGTACGATTTGGGAATAGAATGAAAATGAATAGATCGTAAAAAATTCACGATTTAAAGGGAATTTACATATTGTAGGGAATTATATGGATAAGGATATAAACTGGGGAGATGATTATGGATAAAAAATTACGCAAATATTTTTTTAACTTTCTCGTAATGATTAATATGATAAATCTCATTAGACTCATTTATGCTGAAGCTTTTGATATGCCCAAACCACTTTTAATTTATGGCTATGTCGCTTTTTTTAGTGTGTTTTTTGTATTTATCATAATACGAAACATTCTAAAGCTAGTGGGTGAAGAGAAGGGGAAAGTAGAACTGATTTTTAAAGGGATGATTTTTGTATTTTCGGTGCAACTATTTGTTATTTCAATTGTTCTGGTAAGTGCATTATCGCTTATGTTTTCAATGGGAATGACTGTTATATTAAGTATAGATTTTTATCAGATTTTTAAAAATTATAAACCAAAAACATTACCCCCTGAATAAATTGTTGATTCAGGGGGCACTTTCAATGCTTCTAAAATTAGATTACAACTTAGCCCATCGTTCCTCTAACCAAGTCATGAATTGATCACCTTTGTCGCCTTCAAACGCATCATATACATCTAAGCGCATACGTTTAAGCTTGTCTGCAAATTCTTCCACTGTGTGGTCCTTTGGTAAGCTTTTTTTCACACGTAGGAAAATTTTATTTGGACCTTTAATAACATCAAAACGAGCAGGTGTAGGTTTTTCTACGTTTTCACCAAATGCTACAAGCGCTTTATAAGCTGCCGTTTGCACTTTGAAAACCGTATCATTTTTCATACGATTGTTTAATAAATCGATTACTTTTTCATGTTGATAAGCGGATAACGTTGTAACTGCGTCTAAACGGTCGCGCCAGCTAGACGTATAATTGGCTTTCTTCTTTAATGCATCATAGTTTTCTGGTAATTCTTTTTCAAACGATTTCAAATAATTGCACCTCTTTTTTTAACTAGAGGAAAAATAGAATTCTTCTTCTGCTTCTTTATATTATACGTTGTCTCGATGAAAAAAGCGAAACAAATAAATTCCTCCTCGGCTAACTTTTGTCCAAAATTTTTTTTATGCTCTTTCGAAAAACTTCTCTTAAATTTTATTTACTTTACAAAATCCGACCTCTATAATTGGTTTTATCCATTAATTAGAAGAGTAGAGGTGCAGCAATGAGTGAACATAATAAAGGCGTGGTGAATGCGATTGTCGCATATGCATGCTGGGGCGTATTTCCGCTCTATTGGATATTATTAGAACAAGTGTCAAGTATGGAAATTTTATTGAGTCGTGTCATTTGGTCCTTTCTCTTTACGACGCTTTTTATCTTGCTTATCGGACAGCGAAAAAATTTGCTGCAAGATATTCGTTTTTTATGGGCCAATCAAAAACAATTTTGGTCGTTGTTCGCGGCTTCCATTGTTATCTCAATCAACTGGTTTACATATATTTGGGCAGTCACACATGGACAAGTATTACAGTCAAGCTTAGGTTACTATATTAACCCGCTCATTTCGGTGATATTTGGCATGCTTATTTTCCGTGAAAAACTATCGAAGGCCACAATTATCGCTGTGTCGATTGCAGGAATTGGGGTTACCGTCATGACTTTTTCAGCAGGAACGGTACCTTGGACGGCGTTAACGATGGCGATTTCCTTTTCGATTTACGGTGTACTAAAGAAAACAATTCAGCTTGAAGCAGCGCGCGGGTTAGCGATTGAAACGCTCTTTATGCTACCGGTTGCGCTCATTTATTATGCGTACATATGGAATTCAAATGAAATGAGTTTTTTACAAGGTGATATAAAAACCGATCTTTTATTGATGGGAGGCGGAATTATCACAGCTATTCCACTTGTTCTTTTTGCGAAAGGCGCACACCGGATTCCATTGTACTTGTTGGGCTTTATTCAGTTTTTATCACCAACGATTACATTATTTTTAGGGGTTGTGTTATTTAAGGAGCCATTTACAACATTGGAATTTTTCACATTTGGCTGCATTTGGATTGCGATTGTTATTTTCTCAGCATCTAAATTTATGGAAGCTAAACGTCGTTACCTAACTGTTTAACTTGTTATGATGAATCAATACAGCATGAAATTCATTAAAGTAAATTGTCCTAGTACAGTTTGCTTTTTTTGTTTTGGAAAAATCTATTGTCTTTTATTGTACTGAAAATAACCTTAATCAGAAAATTTAAACTTTTTAGAGGGATTGCGCGAAATTTAGCGAATATTATCGATTGGGGGATATTTTTGAAAGGGGATGAAGATGTGTTTGTTATGATTAATGAAGAGCAATTTGATTTTCAAAAGGTTGAAATTATTGTGTTAGAACAGGGGATTCGAAATTTATTTTCTAATTTTGATAAAATGACACTTCGGGAGCTAATCAGACAAAAAAAATATGAGCAAATAAAAGACGACACAGAAAAAAACTTTGCTTATTTACTCGAACAACCTGCTGGTAAAGCCATCCAGCAAATGAAGGATTATGGTCATCCATTTTATAAACAATTTTTGAATAATTATGGGGATTTGGAGTATTCAAGGTTTGTCGTGAAGGGCAATGATGAGGCGCTTCGGAAAAATGGGGTGTACATGATTATTGCCGATAATGAGCTTGTTTTTTGTGGTGTTTGTGCACGTAACTTTAAGGAAAGAATTAATCAGCATATTGGTAGTATTTATGCAAAGGGCTGCTTCCGCGACGGTACAGCAACGCATTGTCATGTCAACGCCAATATTACGCAAAAAATGCAAACGTCCAAAGTCCATTTTGGCATTTGCCCGATCGATGATAAAAAAGAAATGAACCAATTAAAAAATGCAATCATTAAACGATTTGAACCACAATGGAATTTGCGGTCTAATCAAGTAGTCATGAGCTTAAATTATTAAGGAATAGCCCATACGTAAGTAAATTTAAACACTAATCAGCTTGAATATTTGATTCCATCGCATGAAATTTATCGACAGGACATAGTTTATTATGACATGAAATGAGGGAATAATAGACAAAATGTATGGGTAGGTGATTATCTTGCGAATGGCATTGAAATTATTTCGGCAAACGCATTTAGAATACTTGTGGCTTCATTTTCTAATGGCGGTCGTATTAATTTTTACCTCCGTTTTTTGGTTTGTGTTACCTTATTTTATTATTAGCTATGGAAACTATACGCCTTCTATTTGGTTGCAATCATTTCTACTAGTAGCCTTATTTATCATTCCATCGCTCCTCATTACACTCCATTGTTGGTTCATCAATTTTCAAGCAGCACAGAAATGGAAAAAGGAGCATCCTGATGAAAATATGTGGCGCTGGGTTTTCCGCTTTCAAAGCTTCACATTTATTATTGTCATTTCATTTACCGCGATTATTTATTCACTTCTTTTTATAATAGATCAAATGAGATAAGGTAAATTTGCTAGCAAAGTAGTTCATTTCTTATTTCACAGCCACCTCACATGTCCGTCAAAAAAAGTTCACATGTAAAAAAGCAGTAATGTTGTGTGAAATTTGGTACGATTGATGCATTACTGTGAAGGAGAGACTAAGACACTATGAATACAGACATCAATATTTTTTTAGCCTTAGCTGCAGGTTTTTTAAGCTTTATTTCACCATGTACGCTACCACTTTACCCAGCATTCTTGTCTTACATTACAGGTATGACACTGGACGAACTAAAGAATGAACGGGGAATGCTACAAAAACGCGCGATCTTACATACGCTATTCTTCTTACTAGGATTCTCGATCATTTTTATTGCGATTGGATTTAGTGCGTCATTTGCAAAGGAGTTTTTCATACAATATCAAGAATTACTACGCCAAGTGGGTGCGATTTTAATCGTTGTATTCGGTTTAATGATTGTCGGACTGTTACAAGTGGACTTTTTAATGAAAGATCGAAAGTTCCAATTTAAAAATCGTCCGTCTGGTTATTTTGGCTCGACATTGATTGGTTTAGCATTTGCAGCCGGTTGGACACCATGTACAGGGCCGATTTTAATGTCGATTATTGCATTAGCAGGAACGAATCCAGAATCGGGTATTTGGTATATGCTCGCATACTTCCTTGGGTTTGCGGTTCCATTTTTCGTTTTATCCTTCTTTGTTTCACGCATGGGTTGGATTCGCAATCACAGTCAAAAAATAGTGAAAATCGGGGGATGGATTATGATTGCAGTCGGCGTACTCCTATTCTTCGATGGCTTGACGTACATCATTACGATTTTATCACCGATTTTTGGTGGTTTTACAGGGTTCTAACTAGGGTAAATGAGAGGACCACGAGCCATATGGAAGTGAGGGGATTTTCATGCCAACTATTTTAATCGTTGATGATACACTGTTTATGCGTGTTGCGATAGGGGATATGGTAAAAAAATGGGGTTTTGAAGTTGTTGGAGAAGCAGCCAATGGGCAAGAAGCTGTGCAGCTTTATGATCAATTACAACCCGATATTGTCTCAATGGATTTAACGATGCCTGTTATGAATGGGCTAGATGCAGTCAATGAAATTATCGCAAAAGATCCAAATGCTAAGATTATTATGGTGACGGCATTAGGGCAACCGCGTATAATGGTAGATGCAATTGAAAGGGGTGTGAAAGATTTTATTACAAAACCTTTTACACCAGAAAAATTAAAAAGTGTTCTTTACAATGTTTTAGGTTTAGTAGAAGATTCGTCAAAGTAGAGGAGGATTACGATGTTTGACAATATACCTTCTCAATTTTTATTGATTGGTTCGACGATTATGGCGGTAGTGATGGGTACGATAGTTATGGTCATTCGACTGCGTTCTCAAAAAAAACCAGTATCGACGAAAAAAATCATTATCCCACCAATTGCAATGTCTACTGGGGCACTGATGTTCTTATTTCCAGAATTCCGCGTTGAACCGTTACAAATTGTTGAGGCGGTGGTCGTCGGTTTACTATTTTCGACGGTACTCATTGCCACATCCAAATTTGAAATGCGAGAAAATCAGATTTATATGAAGCAATCAAAAGCATTCCCATTTATTTTAATTGGACTGCTTGTGCTGCGCATCATTTTAAAGCTTGTTTTCTCAAATAGCTTGGATGTTGCGGAATTAGGCGGCATGTTCTTCATTTTGGCATTCTCAATGATTTTACCTTGGCGTTTAGCGATGCTGATGCGCTATAAAAAATTACAAAAGATGCAATTGAGTGAATAAAAAAATCCTTACAAGGCAAGTTATTAAGCCTTGTAAGGATTTTTTTCGTTCATGGGGAAGTTTTTAAGCCTGTAATAGGTGATCATAAGGGGCTGTATCTATTTGCATTTGCGTCAGCTTTTTAAGTAAAAACTTATGGTCGCGCTTTGGTGAAGCGATAATATAGCCTCGAACAATTAAATCCAAATTGATTTTTGGTGCGTTCTCCTCTAATGCAAGCTCGCCAATCTTACCTGCAATCTTCTCCTTTGCCACTTGACGAAATAGCTCCGGAACTGGGCTAACAAGCTCTAACAGTAACGCCTTTTCTTCGTCGCCCCACAAATGAATTGTTTTATCGAGAAACATATTTTGCCAATCCAAATCGGATTTTCCATCTGCCTTTGGCAATGCTTTTAAAAACTTACGGAACATGAAGAAACCGCCAATTGCCATTAATGAAATAAGAACAACTACCCAAAATAAAATAAACCATAAAAACCAACCACTTAAGTCCACGATATTCACCTCTTTAAATCCTCTTTTTATTGACTCTCTTATCCATTATAGAAGGTTTTGACAATATTTTCACCCCCTTGTCCCTTTTTTCATGAAATCGTGACATGTATAGAGTAAGGAGGTGAACAAGATGAACCCATTCGTATTCCAATCGGCAACAATGACTGTTTTTTATCAAGCCGGTGTAGATGAACTTGGTGAGCCAGCTGTGAAAGGCACAACGTATCGTAATTTGATCAATACTGTAACAGGTGAACAAATTCAAACTGTTGCGCAAACGCTTATCGGTTTAACGGATTTTCCTTATATTGAATCCGTGAAAACGCAAAAAGATGTAATTGGTGCGTAATGATAAGGCACCAAAAACGGAAGAAAGGAGGGGGTTTCTATGGCACAAGTATTGCAATTAACTTTTGCGAATGCGTTAAATAACACGATGACATTAAACATTGCGGAGCCAAAAGCAAATTTATCAGAAACGGAGATCAATGCGGCGATGCAAATCATTGTAGATCAAGATATTTTTGCGAAGGATGGCGCGATTTTTAACTTAAAAAAATCGGCGCGTGTAGTGGAACGTCATGTAACAAGCTTCGAAATAAACGTATAATAAAAAAGCCGGTGAAGTGCCAAACTTTACCGGCTTTTCATTCCTTCATGAGGGAAGGAGGGGGCATATAATGGAACAGTGGTTTGCTATCATTCAAGAAGTCAGTTTTCCAATCTTTATTTCATTTTATTTGTTATATCGCATTGAAACAAAACTTGATGCAATTCACAGTGCGCTGATTTCATTGAAAAGCTCAGGCTAACCTTTGATGAATTGTGAAGTTTGTTTTCACAATATCGCCACACAACATTTCATAGGGAAAGTATTGTGTAAATGCGCCCGGTTCGCTAAGATGAATGTAATGATGTGTAGAGTGGAGAGAGAAGCATGAAAAAGAAATCGTTAGCATTAGCACTATTGCTCGTTGTTTCAATCGTAATGAGCGCTTGTAGCAATTATCAATTCAAACCAACAACAAGTTATGAAATTTCTGATTTTACGACTACGGATCATCGTGGTGAAGAAGTTTCGCTTGAAAGCTTGAAAGGTGAGCCGTGGTTGGCGATGTTCATCTTTACAAATTGTACGACGATTTGTTCACCAATGACGTACAATATGAGCTTAATTCAAGAGGATCTTGTGAAAAAGGGCATTGAAGATTATAAAATTGTGGCATTTTCGGTGGACCCAGCCAATGATTCACCAGAAGTGCTGTCAGAATATTTAAATCGCTTTAATGTCCCAGATGAGTCGAAATGGCATTTAGTGACAGGCTATGACCAAAAATTCATCGAGCAATTAGCGGTTGGTTCTTTTAAATCTTTAGTTAAAGCGATTGAAGGGGACGACCAAGTGATGCATGCGAACACATTTTATTTAGTCGATGAAAAAGGCGTTGCGGTTAAAAATTACACAGGCTATTCTCAAACAGAAGACGGTGTACCATATGACACAATCGCAGTAGACTTAGAATCATTAATTGAAGAACGATTAGGAAAATAATTTATTTAAGAGAGTGTAAACCAATATGCGTTTATGCTCCTTTTTTGCGCAAAAAATTTAAACGAAAGGGATGGGTACAGTTGTTTTTAAAGACAGTCAAGTTAAAGGATGGATTCGTACCAAATACAGCCATTTATCCATTTTCAATACCCGCACTGGCGCAGTTAAAAGAGCTATCTTTTGATCATGCAGTCACTTTTTTTGTTGGGGAAAATGGTTCTGGTAAATCGACTTTGCTTGAAGGAATGGCAGATCGAATTGGCTTTAATCCTGCAGGAGGTAGCAAGCAAAACTTCCAAGCATATGATGTACATGCGGCTGAATCGGCGCTTGGTGAATATTTACGTCTTTCATGGATGCCACGTGTCACAGAAGGATTCTTTTTACGTGCCGAAACATTTTATCAGTTTGCTTCTCATATTGATGAAGTCGACATGACCGGCTACCGCGATTATGGGGGGAAATCTTTGCATGCACAGTCACATGGGGAGTCTTTCTTTTCGTTATTCCAACATCGTTTTAAAGGAAATTCAATTTATTTATTGGACGAGCCTGAAGCGGCATTATCTCCAAATCGGCAGCTTGCTTTTTTGCGATTAATGCATGATTTGCTGAAGGACGGCAATGTTCAGTTTATTATCGCCACGCACTCGCCCATTTTACTCGGCTATCCGAATTCGCAAATTTATCACTTTGATGAATCGGGAATTGAATCGATTGCCTATTCTGATACTGAGCATTATCAAGTGACGTCCTATTTTTTACAACACCGTGAGCGCATGTTGGAGCAATTGTTTATAGATGAAGATGATGAGTGAAGTATAAAAACAGCAACAGGATTGGGATAAGCCCTTTCTTGTTGCTGTTTTCGTAGATTAGTGTACATGTTGTGGGATGCAATAGCCAATAAAGTTAAACACGGTAATCGACATAATTCCCATATAAAAACAAATGGTCATTGCTAAGCATAATAAAATCGGTATAATGAGTGGTGCTCGTTTAATAAAGCTCACAATAAACAGCCCGATAAAGACTGCTGTCAAAATAAAGAAGATCACGCCGATCCCGTTCATCTGAAAATGTCCTGTCATGCCATCTTCAAGTGGCATAGAAAGCATCCACTGGATGAGCAATGATACATTATCGGTTTGAACGAATGGCATTGGTGGCTGATGTTCACTAAAAATAGCCGTTACCAGCAAGATTAACAGTAATAATACCGCCTCGAGTTTCGTCCAAATGGTAGGATTGAAGTTCGGTTTAGCAAGTTGTAATTTTATCAGGACTCCATTCGCAAAAATGATGAAAATAAGTGGCATCAACAGCACATGCTTTATAAATAACCAATGCCCATAAGGACTAGACCAGCCCGTAATATAATCCGGTACAATCGTTTCTGTTAAAAAAATGCCACTCAGTGCAACGGCAGTTAAAGCAACGATTGCAGTCGGGGAGAACCACTTTAAAAAAGCTTCCCAATTGGCATAAGATGTTGTAAAAAAGCTCACTTGTAAAAGGATGCCAACCCAAATACTAAAGGCGAATAAATGAATAAAATCAATGAAAAATCCTGCTGATGACCCCATTGCATGTGCATGACTCGCAAAGGCAATCGCAGCGATGATCGCAGTTAAAATAAATAGATAGATCACTGTAAACATGTGGCTAGTACGATTTTCACTCACTTTAACCAGTGCAGCTAAAATCAACATTAGTACGACGGTAGCAAGCCAAGAATGTCCCACTTGATAGTTCGTTACGATTTTTAGTAAACTCGGAAACAACCCAAATTGTTTTGTTAAAATAGCGAGCAACTGTAAAATGGGCGCAAATGTCACGATGGGAATACTCCACAAACTTGCATAAATCCATTTAGTTGAAAGTGAAATATCCGGCTTTAACGACGTGGGAATGAGTCGCATAATAAATGAACCCATCAATACGGACAGGCTAACGTATAAAACAAATTGACTTAAAATCGTCACAACAATCATGCTTATTTTTTACGCTTCCATAAAACGAATGCACTAATCGCGATTAAAACAGTTAGAATGATACCGGCGATAATTAATGGTGTAGATGAATTTTGTTCATCCTTTTCTACAACTTCCGTTGAGGGCGTCATATATTCTGATTCCTGTTCAGTGTTTTGGATGTTTGGTTGTTCCTCAGTTTTCACTTCATCAATTTGTTCACCTACTGCTTTGTCTACTGTAAATGAAAAATCACCTGATAATGGATGCCCGTCTTGACTAATACTATTCCACTTTACCGTATACGTGTCGTTATTAAGTGGTTCATCTAAATGTCCTGTTAATTTGCCGCCATTCACTGCAAACGAGCTAACAGGAATTTCATTGCCGTCGCTGCCTTCGAGTGTAAAGAAGCTACCTTCTTCAATTTGCCCAGAATAGTTTAATTCAATAGTTTGAATATCCGTTGTCACTACTTCCTCGTTTGCTGGTGTTGTCACATCCAAATAAGTATGCGCAAACGCTTGTGGTGAAAATAGTAAAAATAATGCAAATGCTGATAAAATGATTTTCTTCATATGTGTATAAATCTCCCTGCTTATAAATGTTATGACACTGTTTATTGTAGCGGAAAAGTATTAACTTTTCATTTTTTATGAATCTAAATTCACTGCAACCTTCGAACATTTGTCATATTAACGACCAAATTGTGAAATCCTAATGTTGAAATGAACATGTTATAATAAAAACGATATGTTTGGAGGTGAAGAGATGTATATTTTATACATTATTTTAGGTGTCTTTATCATAAATGTAGGCATTATAACACCGGCCAGTTTTTTATTAACGCTTACTCTAGGGCTCGTGAGTATCTGTTTTGGCATATATAAAATGATGAAAATGCCAAAACAGATAGAAAAATAAAGCGTTATGTACGGAGGAAGTAGTATGGTAGAACTGATTATTGTTTTGGCCATTTGCGCGGGAATTGTCGTATGGAAAATGCGTCCGGTTGCTGGTGTTCAAACGATTACAACAGATGATTTACAAACAATGTTACGCGATCCAGATAAGATATTTATCGATGTTCGGAGTGCAGGGGACTTTAATAAGATGCATGTGGCGCCATTTTTGAATGATCCAAATGGGAAAGGTATTGCCGCTTTACCAAAGGACAAGGAGATTGTTGTCATGTGCCGCTCGGGTTTACGTTCACTTGAAACGTGTAAAAAACTAAAAAAGCTTGGCTATGACCGCGTGACGAATGTAAAAGGTGGGATCACGTCTTATCAGCAGCGTGGCGAGTTGTAGGGCGAGGGAATCATATGTCATGAAAAGTGTTTTAATGGATTGGATAAAATTGTATAATAGATAAAAAGGGAGTGAGTTCAAATGATTTGGATTGAAAAAGGTAAACCGATTTGGCTCGTTTTACTAATACTCGTAGTAGGGAGTAATTTCGCACTTTATCAAACCGCGATTGGCACAAGTATTTTGCCAGATGAATCAAAGTTTGTCGTACTAGGTTCGTTATTTGATTTAATACTCATTGCACCGATCTTATGGATGCTGTTCCGTAAACAATTTTCATGGAAAATGGCGATTGCACTTATTGCATTCAGCTGTATTGGCATTCGATTACTCATTCCAAGTGACCTGTTGGCGCCATTTTCGACGATCACATTGGCAGGTATCGCGATGGAAGTGCTACTCGTTCTGTTTGAGCTTTTACTCATTGTCACACTGCTGCGCTATTTACCAAAGATTATTCAAGAAGTGAAGCACGATGAGCTACCTTTATTGTATACATTTAATACAGCAGTAGAAAAATATGTAAAAAAAAACTTCCTTATTCAAATGATTTGCTCTGAGCTGCTTGTGGTGTATTATGCGCTTTTGAGCTGGAAGAAGCCAATTCCAAACGGAATTACATTGTATAAAAATTCAAGTAACATCGCATTTCAAGTGATGTTGATTAATGCCATTATCGTGGAAACACTTGGTATTCACTATTTTTTACATGCAAAGTGGCCAATTGTTTCGTTTGTGTTACTCATTCTCAATGTGTATTCAGTCATTTTTTTATTAGCAGATATACAAGCAGTGCGAATGAATCCGGTGCAAATTCAGCAAGGTCAACTTTATATTTCATTAGGTTTAATGAAGCGAATGAAAATGGATTTACATAATATTGAAAGCATCATTGAAGACAGGGCGGTGCTGGAACAAAAATGCACAAAAGATACGCTTGAATTTATCGCACGTGATTTTGAAAAAGTGTATCCTGATTTCATCTTAAAAATGAAGCAGCCACAAAAGGCGACGTTATTTTTAGGAAAAGAAAAGCACTACAACTATATTGCGATAAAATCCGATGATCCTGTGCGATTGAAACAAATGATTGCGTTAGGGATGGGAAGTAATCCTGCTGAATATAAATGAAATAGTCTAAACTAATAAGAGGATATTGTGCTCAATATAGGAGCACAATATCCTCTTTTCTTATGCGAATTTGATTTTTAAATATTTGTAATATGGTGAAAATTGGATTATTATAACAGTGATATATTTACTGAAAAGGGGGTATTTAAAATGAAAAAATTGTTCTTAGGGATGTTCCTTGCATTGATTCTAATCCTTACCTCGTCACCTACTTATGCGGCGACTACTCAAATAAAAGTTGACGGTGTTACGATTGTATCCGATGTGAATCCAGAAAGTAAGAGTAACCGTACAATGGTTCCATTACGTGTCATTAGTGAAAATTTAGGAGCCAACGTCAAATGGTCGGATTCGCAAGTCACGCTTACTAAAAAAGATATGAAAGTAATCTTAAAACTTAATAGCAATAAAGTGGTGAAAAACGGTAAAACGGAGCTTCTTGATGTAAAGCCATACATGAAGAATAATCGTACTTTTGTTCCGATGCGTTTTATTGCCGAAACATTTGGCAGTAATGTCAATTACAAAAACGGCACAGTAGCTGTTGATACAAAGCCATTCGTTATAGATGGTGTAATAGTAAAAGCGTTGCTGCACGAATATCATGCGACAATGGGCGGAGTAATACAGCAAATCAAAGGAAATGGTTATAACGAAGCCATTTATAATATTTTTATAGAAAACAAAGGAAGTAAGGTCGAACCGCCTTCAGATTACACATGGTCTGTTCATAGCATCACAACTGGGGGGTATTATAAAGGTGGTCAATATGATTTTCTAGACCAAGAAGGGAACAGCGTAGAACGTTTTGATATCTATAATTTAGTTCGAGGTTATGATGAAAAGTTGCCTATTCCACCCGAAACTTTGATTCATGTGCCTACTGAAAATCAATGGTATTTGTTTAGTGATCCCGCAGGACAAGCCATTGATCAATTAATTGATAGAGCTTCGGTGAGCGGCTTTGTAACGGTTATTATTAATACAGTTCCATAACGAGAAAAGTGTTCTTCTCGTTATGGATAAGGATAGTGTAAGTGGGGAAGAAAAGGGCATAACATATGAGCTATGTTATGTCTTTAATTTTTTTAACATAATATAAAGTGGTAGTTTTAAAAATAAAAAAATAAAGGAATTTACATGAATGGAATTAAAACAAAACTCAAAGCAATGTGTTATTCTACTTCATGAAATATATGGGGTTAATAAACATATAAAACATTATGCTCATGCATTTTATCAAAGAGGGTTTGATGTATATGTCCCGGATTTATTACAGAAAACTACACCTTTTTCATATGATGAGGAAGAACTCGCATATCAAAATTTTATGACAAACGTTGGTTTTGAAAAAGCGCAAAATGAAGTGAATGCTTTAATTCACCAATTATCAAGCAAATATTCACACATACGTATTGTCGGCTTTAGCATTGGCGCTACAATTGCCTGGCTTTGCAGTAATAATCCTTCTGTACACAAAGTAGTTAGTTTTTACGGCTCCCGAATTCGACAATATACAAAAGTAGTTCCGAATGCAGAAACGATTTTAATATTCGGAACGCAAGAGAAATCGTTTAATCCGATTGATTTAGAAGAGAAACTTTCTTCTTATCCTAATGTATTAGTAAAAATTGTAGATGCTGCACATGGCTTCGCGGATCCGTACTCTTCAAAATACGATGAACAAATCACTCATAACTTATTACCCTATTTGTTTGATTAATTTATTGTGTATCCAATGTTTGATTGGTGCACTTACTTAATTGGCAAATTGCTTTTTGTAGGGACGAAAATCATAAACCTTTAATGATTTAGTAAAACAATTATTAATTTTCTTAAAAAGGGGCTATCAAAAAATGAAAAAAATAATCTCAAGCATTTTTCTTGTACTAGTTTTAATCCTTACCTCTTCACCTAGTTATGCAGCAACTATTCAAATTAAAGTGGATGGTGTGACGATTGCAACGGACGCGCATCCAGAAGTTAAAAATAATCGTACAATGGTTCCGTTACGCGTCATTAGTGAAAATTTGGGCGCTCAAGTGCATTGGTCAAATTCACAAGTCACGCTTACTAAAAACGATATGAAAGTAATCTTAAAACTTAATAGCAATAAAGTGGTGAAAAACGGTAAAACGGAACTTCTTGATGTAAAACCATACATGAAGAATAATCGTACTCTTGTCCCGATGCGTTTTATTGCCGAAACATTTGGTAATATCGTTGATTACAAAAACGGCACTGTGTCGATTGGTACAAAGCCATTTACTATTGATGGTGTAATAGTAAGTGCATTGCAGCACGAATATCATCTAGTGATGGGCGGGGTAGTAGAGCAAAGCAATGGGAATGGTTATAACGAATCCATTTATAATACTTTTGTAGAAAAAAAAGGAAGTAAAGTCAAAGCTCCTGCTAATTACACATGGGATTTTCATAACGTTTCTGCTGGAGACTATTATAAAAATGCACAATATGACTTTTTAGACCAAGAGGGGAACAGCATCAAACGTTTTGATCTTTATTCTTTACGTGGATCGGGGCATCTTGAAGTCTTAGTTCATGAGCCTACTGAAAATCAATGGTATTTGTTTAGTGAACCTGCACAACAATCTATCTATCAATTGTTTAATAGAGCTACTGAGAACGGCTTTGTAACGGTGATTAGTAATACAGCTCCATGAGATAGACAAAGGTTTTTCTCGTTATGGTAATGTAAACGTAATTGGTTGATTTTGAATTAATCCTTATCAACTTCAATTATCGAGATAGTTGAAGAAGTGTAACTTTAATCCACTTGTTTCGTCAAATTTGTTAAGACCCTAGAGGAAGAGGAAGAGGAAGAGGATGAAAAATTTTTATCATAGTCTAATCATGTGGATACCGTTTATATTGTTGTTTTCCTTTGCAACAGTTGGATTAGAAATTGTAGAAGGGAATAAAATAAGAACAACAGAATATTTTGGGCTTGATGATATAGGACCGACATATTTGCTCCTTGCAACAGCCTTATTTGTAATTTTATACCCGATTTCATTTTTACCTTTAACATCTATCGTAAATAAATGTGTAACAAAATCGAAAATCAAAATTGCTATATTTACTTTATTTGGCGGAATCTTAGGCGCTTTTGTTTTTAAAATAATCTACAATTCTCGTTTTGGTTTTATAGAAGAATATAATTTAAATGTTTTTAGCGCCGTTATTTTATTTGCTATTGCAGGTTTAATCTTTGCTCTGGTTGAAACATCAATCAAAAAAAATATAAAATTTGTTTAGCTAAAATAGAATAATCCCAAATGAGCAAGTTCGAAAAAATCTAGACGCAATTGATAGTACAGTGTAAATTTACTTGAAAAAGGAGTGTTTAAATGATGAAAAAAGTATTCTCAGGGATTTTCCTTACATTAATTCTATTCATTATATCGTCACCTACTTATGCAGCAACCGCTCAAATAAAAATTGACGGTGTGACGATTGCAACTGACGCGAATCCAACAGTTAAAAATAATCGTACAATGGTACCGTTACGTGTAATCAGTGAAAATTTGGGCGCTACAGTCCATTGGTCGGATTCACAAGTCACGCTTACTAAAAACGAGATGAAAGTAATCTTAAAACTTAATAGTAATAAAGTGGTGAAAAACGGTAAAACGGAACTTCTTGATGTAAAGCCATTTATGAAAAATAATCGTACTTTTGTTCCGATGCGTTTTATTGCCGAAACATTTGGCAGCAATGTTGATTACAAAAAAGGTACTGTTACAGTTGATACAAAACCACTCGTTATTGATGGTGTAAAAATTAAAGCAATGCAGTACGAATTTCATATGACAATGGGCGGAGTAATCCAGCAAATGAAAGGAAATAGTTATAACGAAGCCATTTACAATATTTTTATAGAAAACAAGGGAAGTAAGGTTGAAGCGCCTGCAAATTATTCATGGTATTTTCAACTTGTTTCAGCTGGAGATTATTATAAAAATGCGCAATATGATTTTATAGACCGAGAAGGGAAAAGTGTAAAGCGTTTTGATATTTATACTTTAGTTCAATCTTCAGATGGGACTTCCTTTGCGCAACCCCAAGTTTTGATTCATGACGCGACCGAAAATCAATGGTATTTGTTTAATCAAACCTCAAGTCAGGCCATAGATCAATTATTTGATAGAGCCTCGATGAACGGTTTTGTGACGCTTATTAGTAATACAGTTGTATAGGGTAGACAAACGTATTTTTATCATAAGCCCCTTCCAGTGACAACTCATTCAAAAGGCATTCTTGGAAAGGGCGTTAAATGGAATTTTACGATGTTTAGTTGATCGTGAGGGTGAAATACAAAAAGTAATAGTTTAAGAAAATGAAGGGTTCATGCACTGATTGTGTATGAACCCTTTTTGCTTTCTTGTAAGGTAGATGACGATAAAGATTTAAGGTTCTTGTAAGCTTGCCACAACTTTCTTGTAAGTTTGGGTGGATATACTGTAGTCATATGCATAACACAGAAGAGGTGAGCGACAAATGACTCCATTATTAAAAGTACAAAATGTAGGGAAAGTTTATGGAAACGGCGCAAATGTATTTACTGCCCTTTCGAATATATCATTTGAAGTAGAAAAGGGTGAATTTGTAGGTGTGATGGGACCTTCGGGTGCAGGGAAATCGACGTTACTGAACGTACTCGCAACGATCGATACACCGACAACAGGTGATATCGTAATTGGTGACTCCAATTTAGCACATATGAAAGATGCTGGTTTAGCGGATTTCCGTCGTGATAATTTAGGGTTTATTTTTCAAGATTATAACTTGCTTGATTCGTTAACGGTACGTGAAAATATTGTGTTACCACTGGCAATTGCAAAGGTGCCAGCGAAAGAAATTAATACGCGTGTAGCGCACATTGCAGGATTATTTGGTATTGGCGACCTACTAGACAAATATCCTTATCAAATATCAGGTGGGCAAAAGCAGCGTACTGCATCATCTCGTGCACTTGTGACAGAGCCACAGCTTATTTTCGCGGATGAGCCAACAGGTGCGCTCGATTCAAAATCGGCAACGGATTTACTGGAAAGACTGAGTGATTTAAATAAATCACAAGCTTCAACAATTATGATGGTGACGCATGATGCATTTGCGGCAAGTTTCTGTCAGCGTATTCTTTTTATCCAAGACGGACAGCTATCGAAAGAAATTCACCGAGGAACGCAAACACGTAAGCAATTTTTCCAAGAGATCCTGCAGGTGTTAGCAGGTATCGGAGGTGAGGTTAATGACGTTATTTAGTCTTGCACAAAAAAATATTCAACAAAATTTATCGAATTACTTTTTATATATTGCCTCTATGGTATTCAGTATTGTTATTTACTTTACGTTTGTGACACTTAAATACAATGATGAAATTTTTGCGTTAACAGGCACATCTCAAAGAGTCCAAGGGCTGATGAATGCATCGTCTATTATTTTACTGTTTTTCATCGTCATTTTTATAGCGTATTCCAATTCGTTTTTTATGAAGAAGCGAAAAAAAGAAGTGGCGCTTTATTCATTATTGGGAGTCCGTAAGCAAAAGATTGGTTTAATGCTTTTTTTCGAGAACCTAGTTATTGGGCTTATATCACTTGTACTAGGCATTGTTATTGGATTTTTCATGTCAAAAATTTTACTAACGGTTTTAGTGCGCTTGATGGGCTATGAGGTCGTGGCAAATTTCACGTTTTCAGGACAAGCTGTACTTAATACAGTAGTAATTTTCTCTATATTGTTCCTGTTCACCTCATTACAAGGGTATCGTGTAATCTATCAATTCAAGCTAATCGATTTATTTCACGCTGAAAAGCAGGGTGAAAAAATGCCACGTGCATCCATTTTTGCAGCAATGGTAGGTACGATACTTGTCGGATTTGGCTATTACACTTCAGTTACAGATATGTTTACTAGCTCAATTTGGCGTTTTTTCACTGTACTTGGAACGCCCTTATTAGTGATTGGGGTTACAATTTTCGGGACATATTTATTGTTCCATAGTGTAAGTGTATTCGTGTTAACGGCGTTGAAAAAGGCGACGGCATGGTCATGGAGAGGGCTTAATTTAATCGGGGTGTCTCAATTACTTTATCGCATTCGTGGGAACGCTAAGTCGCTATCCATTATTGCCATTTTAAGTGCGACGACAATTACAGCAGGTGGTGGAGTATTTGGGATTTACTACAACGCGGAGAGTTCTGTGCGTTTGGCAACGCCTAATACATTTATGTGGAAAGGAGACACAGTAAATTTACCACAAAAAGACGTCGTGTATAACGAGGCACTAAATGTGAAAAATTTACGAGTCGATAGTGACTTTGCCTTTTTTGAATACACATTGTTGAAAGAATCGGATTACAATCATTTAGCGAAGTTGCAAGGTTTAGAGCGTGAATTACATGTTGTAGATGGTTCAGCGATTTTACTTGATGTTATGTATGATGAGCGCTTTTCACACGATTTCACAGGAGAAGAATTTAAATTAGCAAACAACGAATCTTTCTATGTGGAAAAAATGTACATGGAAAGTGTACTGAACTTTTTTCCAGCAGGTACAGTACTTGTAGTAAATGATCAGGAATTTGCTAAGACAACCGCTGAAGACTTGGTCATGCAAGTGGTTGGCATGAAAAATGATTTAAAACAGCAAGCAGTGTCTAAGGTCATTTATGATCAGTTGTCACCAGAGCAGCAAGAATCGTTTTCAAGTGTGCCTCAAAGCTATGAAGATAGCATGGCTAGTGTAGGCTCATTACTGTTCGTTGGTAGCTTCTTAGGGCTTGTATTCCTAGCAGCAACAGGTAGTATTATTTATTTCAAAATTTTAACCGAAGCGGAAGAAGATCAAGCAAAATATGCGATTTTAAATAAAATCGGAGTTAGTGGCAAGCAAATGGTTAAAACAATTGCAGGGCAGGTAGCTGTAATTTTTGGTGCACCACTTCTTGTCGGAATACTGCATAGTGCATTTGCTTTAACGGCACTTTCACAGCTATTTAACATGGATATTACAAAACCCGTCATTATTTGGATGCTTGCATATACAGCAATTTACGCAATTTACTACGTATTTACAGTGCGTTCATTTTATAAAATTGTAAAACAAGGAGCAAAATAATATGAAAAAAGTATATATTGGAATTGGTGCGACTCTAATCCTATTTATTGCTGCGTTGGTGGCATTATTGACTGTCGATTTTAATCGTTTAAATAAGGATACGTACTATGTACAAGTGACGATAGACGGCGAATTAGAAGAATTTAGATTAGATACAGGTGAGATAGCTGAGTCTTATTGGTATGAGCTACCGTCTTACGATGAGAGTGGAGAAGAGCAAACATTGAAATTTTCTGCTACTAAAAACTTACGTAAAGATGCGTTTTTAAAATTGTATGTTAAAGGTGGAAAGGAAGTATCATCGTATGATGAAGTACAATTCGATGAGATACCAACAAAAGCACAAGAAAAGCTGAAATAATAAATGAAAATGCCCCGGAAATTTCGGGGCATTTTTTAGTGCAACCTACTGTGTTGTTAAATGAATACTAACTGTAGTACCTTCATTCACTTTTGAGATGATGGAAACAGTACCGCCATGCGCTTCAATAATATCTCGGGCGATGGCAGTGCCAAGACCTGTGCCTAAATTATGTTCTGTATTCGTACCACGGTAATAACGTTCGAAAATATGTTCAAGGTCTTCTGCAGAAATGCCCTTACCGTTATCAGAAATGGTGATAGAGTCTGCTTCGACATGGACCTTTATCTCAACATCACGTGGATTGTGCAGCAATGCATTATACAAAAAATTCACAACCGCACGTCGCATAAAATGAGCATCAATGCTCTGTATAATGGTATCTGCAGAGGCGTCGAACTCAATATTTGCATGCTCGTACTGTGCCATGTTGAGTGTATCTATTACAATTTCACGTATAAACTGCACGATATTGGTGTTGTTCAGTTGTAAAGGTAATTGCTGATGACGGAGACGCATTGTTAAATTTAAATCATCCAGTAGATCCTGCATGTGGAGTGACTGTTTTTCGATAATACGAGCGTATTCTGCTTGCTCATTTTCCGACAAATTACCTTCGCTTAATAGCTCAGAATAGCCACGAATGGAAGCGAGTGGCGTTTTCATATCATGCGACACATTACTAATCCATTCTTCACGCATTATTTCAAGACGATTTCGTTCGATTTCGTGTGCAGCAAGTTCGCGCGATACCTCATTTAAATTTGAAATAACAGGTTTATACAAACCTTTTGGCGTTTTTACTTGTGCGTGCTTGCGATTTTTTAAATGTTGAATTTGCTCGATTAGTGCATAGAGTGGTTTCGTCAGTGCACGACCAAAAAACCATCCAACAAGGGCTGTCACAAGTAAATCAGCAATGACTATAGCTAAGCCGAACTTTCCAAGAAGCTGTAAAAAAGATGAGGGTGAAAAGTTCCATACCACACGAGACACGCTTCTATCTTGAATCCCAACTAAATAGTTAAATTCATTATTTCCTCCAATATAAACAGTTGTAGATGGATCGATTTCGCGGTATTTATAAGTTTGGATTAATTCAAGCGGTGAATAATGAACCAAGGCATTATCCGGTACATTATACCCGCCAATCATGTCTCCGTTTTGATTTAGCACTTGTACCCACGCATTATGTTCCTTCAATAACTGCAAACCTTTGTCATCAAAGGAAATATCACCATTTTGATATTGAATGTATTGCTCAAATTCCCGTGTGAATTGCTCGGAGTTAGTAGATTCTGGTGCTTGAAAATTTGTTGTTTGCTGATAAATGAACAAGCTAATGAAAATAGCTGTATTGACGAAAATCACAATGATAGCGATGGATAACACAGATAATAAAAACTGTGCAGTGAGTCTCCATTTCATAAATAACGAGCCCCCTTACTTAGCAATAACAAATTTATAGCCTAAGCCTTTTACGGTAGTGATAAAAATCGGATTAGAAGGGTCACTCTCCACTTTTTCACGTAGACGTCGAATATGCACCATGACTGTATTATCAGAGCCGTAAAAATCTTCGCCCCATACACGTTCAAACAATGTTTCCTTACTTAAAATTCGATTTGGATTGTGCATAAAGCAAGCCATTAAGCCGACTTCCTTAGCCGTTAGCTCTAGCAATATGCCATCTTTATGTACTTCCGTTTCATCAGCATTCATCGAAAAGGGACCATTTTCTAGTACATCTTTTTGTGTATCAAGTATAGATGTAGTATCTTGAGTATGATAGCCTGCTCTACGTAACTGTGCTTTCACACGATAAGCGACTTCTTTTGGGCTAAAGGGTTTGGTAATGTAATCATCTCCGCCGATTGCAAGACCTAAAATTTTATCGATTTCTTCTGTTTTGGCCGACATAAAGAGTATCGGCACATGTGAAATTTCACGAATGCGACGACATAAATCATAACCTTCACCATCTGGAAGCATGACATCAAGTAATATAATGTCTGGCGATTCCTTTTGAAAGCTTATCCATGCTTCGGAAATGGTACCGGCTGTGTGAATATTTTTGAAACCTTCCTTTTGAAGGCTTATTTTTAGGAGATTAGCTAAATCCGCCTCATCATCTATGACTAAAATTGTTGGTTCTGGCATATTGTTTCGCTCCAATCCTTATGATATTTGATTATAAATGAAAATTTTCCGAAATACGAAGTGTAGACATCACACCTGTTGATTATCTAGATTCTACCAATATAATATAGCGAAAAAGAGAGTTTCTCTTGTAAAATAGTAGTCATCACAATATACCTTTTTACAAGTGGAATCTCTCTTGGCTAAGAATAAAACGATTTTTAACCTACTTCAAAACTTTCATAAGAGGATATTATGTTTAATAAATGAGCATATATCCTCTTTTCTTTTGCAATTTAGATTTGATATATAAATATTGAAATTATGGTATTTTTATGTATAAAAAAATAGAAAGAATAAATTGGATTAGTTGGAGCGACGTATGCGGTGAAAGTCGCACGTACGGTGTAAACAGGGGGAAAAGCCAGAGATAACTTCAAAGGCTTACCTATCTGTATGAATTATACTTGGTATGGTGAAAATTGTGTTTGTAGAATAATTTTTCGGGACTAAAGATGGAGAATGAAAAAGATTATTTCTAATTAGCTTAATAATGATTTTAAGTATTAGTATTTTAGTAGCAGCGACATTATAAGTCATATCAGTACAGAACAAATTTGCGGTGTCTATACATCATTTATTCTCCTTTTTTAAAAAAATAATAGTTACTATTAAAGATGAACTTTTTTTAGAAGGGGATAAAAACTACTATAAGTGAAAAAAGGCATTAAATAATGAGACCCACCTATAAATTTAAGGTTCCTGTAAACTGTTCTAAAAGTTACTGTAAGGATGGGAGGCTATGATAGCTATAAAGTAATAAAATGCGAAAGAAAAGGAGTTTTTAAGAATGAATTCGTTTGTTACTCAGAAAGAAAGAATCGTTTCCTTAGATATTATTCGTGGGCTAGCGTTATTTGGCATTTTGTTTATAAACGTGGCGGCCTTCAAGGTATTGGTAGAGGGTGAACTGCCTGAATATAGTGGAATTAATGTTACTATTGAAACGCTCATTGATATTTTTATCGAGAAGAAATTCTTTTCGATTTTTTCATTCCTCTTCGGTGTAGGTTTTTATATTTTTGCTTCACGTGCAGAAGCACGTGGCGATAAGCCAAGATGGCGTTTTGCACGACGTTTACTAGCTTTATTATTAATTGGTATCGTCCATATAATTGTTTTTTGGGGCTCAATCCTTTCTATCTATGCAATTATTGGTTTTTTACTTATTCCATTCTATAATGCAAAGATTTCAACGATTAGTAAATGGCTATTTGCTATCATTACTGTTCATGTACTTTCCATTCTCGGACAATTATTTATGCCAAATCAAGGAACCTTTTCCACTGTATTTGGAATATTAGGAAATGATGTAGTTACTATTTTCATCATGTTTTTAACTGGTTTTTTAGTAGCAAAAGCGGATTGGATTAATCATATTAGTGAATGCTCAAAACAACTAAAGTGGATTCAATTTGTGACATTCCCCATTTTTGTAGGGATCTCTCTTTGGATTGGGTTTGCCCCAAAAGGAGATTATCAAAATCTACAATTAATTATTGGTTTAGGTGTAGTTCCGACAACATATTTTTATTTAACTTGTCTATTTGTTATGTTGGAGAACAAAAGCATTGCGAAGTTTCTTAAGCCAATTGGTCGAGTTGGTCAAATGGCATTCACAAATTATTTGGCACAAAGCTTTATTGGCCTAGCTATTATTTCTTTAATGGGGCTTGAAGTTGTTTCACCTTCTTATGTGGTTATTATCGCAATCTTAATTTTTGCCATTCAAATTATCTTTAGTGTTAGCTGGTTCAAATTCTTTAAAATGGGACCATTTGAAAAGCTATGGCGCTATATGACCTATGGAAGAAAAACAGTGCCAAAGAAATAAACAATTACATGCGAAACTCCCTGTGGTGAAAGATCCAATCCGCCGGGGAGTTTTTCGATTAAAGGACTTTCTTGTTGAAGTAACGGGAGCTTTAGTGCATCAAGGATCTTTAAAGCATACAAAAATAAACCTAATAACGTTCCAAAATGCAAGTTTAGGGACAAAATAAAACACTAAAAACATTGTCATACCAATGTTTTTAGTGTTTTTCTTTATTTTATTCCTATGCAGTTTTTGATGCACAATTGTTTGAACCTATATTTAACAAGGTTTTGATGCGGTTCAAAAGAAACTGCACAAACACACGTGTTGAATAAAATCTTGCATACGCAGCCGAAACTTTAACGCTATAAATCAATCTATTCTTTTTAACCTAGATCTTGAACAATCCATTCATAATGCTTTTAGTATAATGAGCATTCAAAAATCGTAATGCTCATCCTTTTTCTCACGTAATGCGGCATGGACTTCTACTAAATCTACCGTGTCGTCAATGAGGCGGTCCAGGCGGAATAATACATCGTCATTGACGATTTCCTTACGGTGAAAATCCTTTTCTTCCGCGAATACATACGTTGGTACGATATGGGCTTTCATGTAAGATAAAATTGGTTTTAGCTGTTGCTCAACCATCATGTAATGCTTGGAAGTACCTGCTGTCACAACCATGCTGACAACTTTATCGCGTAGTCCATTGACAGGGAGTAGGTCAAACACATTTTTCAATGTCGCCGGGATCGAAGCTTGGAACGTCGGTGTTCCGATAATAATGGCATCCGCTTGCATCATCTCTGTTGCAACAAATAATGTATCGCCTTCATATTCAGCATAATTACGGCCATCACTAAAGCGTACATCATAATTCGCTAAGTCAAGCATTGTCACGTCTGCTTGAGGGTATTTTTTTTGTAGTAATTCCACAGTTGTTGACATGGCCGTACGTGTTTTTGAGCCGATTGTTGAACCGACTAATGCTACGATTTTCATTGTACTGCCTCCTTATTTCGCTGTATGTTTTTTAATCGCCGGAATGATGTCATTGCCGATGATTTCAATATTTTTCATCAATTTATCGAATGGCACGCCACCGAAATCAATTTGCGCCATAAAACGTTGCATGCCGAATAATTCATGCTGGTACAGGATTTTTTCGATGATTTCGTCTTTACTGCCGACCATTAATGCATCACGCACATCTGTAGATTGGGCAAATTGTTGCTTTGGATAGCCCGAGCCGCGAATTGCTTGGAAACCACCATTAAGATGTGGGTACATGCCTTGCAATGCTTCTTTTGTTGTATCCGCTACATAAAATAAGCTCGTCGTTGCAATCGGTAATGTTGCAGGATCAAAACCACTTCTTTCTGCCGCTTCACGATAAATGTCAACAGAAGGTTTAAAGTTTACTGCCGGACCACCAAGTGTTGTAAGCATCATCGGAATACCCATGTAACCTGCTTTAATCGCACTTGCAGGAGGACCACCAACCGCGCGCCAAATAGGTAACGAACCGTGCAATGGCTGTGGTAAAATTCGTGCATTTTCAAGTGGCGCACGATATTCACCTTGCCAATTGATAATCTCTTCATCATTAATTTTTTTCAGTAATTCCAGTTTTTCCTCAAAAATTTCCTCGTAATCTTGTAAATCCACACCGAGTAAATGGTAGGCACCGACACGCGAGCCACGACCAGCTACGATTTCTGCACGACCGTTTGAAATTAAGTCAATCGTCGCAAAATCCTCATAGACGCGAACCGGGTCGGATACACTTAACACAGTTGCTGAACTTGTAATTTTGATTTTTTTTGTTGCCTGCGCAATTGCACCTAACACGACAGTATGTGCTTGTGTTGTGAAATATTGCTGATGACTTTCACCTACACCAAATACATCAATGCCCGCTTGCTCAGCTAACTGACTTAATTCAATTAGCTCCTGAATGCGTTGCTGAGGAGAGATAGTTTGCCCTGTTAATGGGTTTGGCATATGGTCTCCTAATGAATAAAGTCCAAATTCCATGCCTTTTGATTGATCAATACGATATTTTTCCATTTTTCATTCTCCTTTAAAATCCATTTTGCTTCCGCTGTAAGTTAAACGATTGGGTGTAATTTTTCTACGATTTCATCACGACGCTCTTCTAAAAAGTCGGGTAAATCAAGTTGTTCACCTAAAGTTTCAACGTTGCCATCACGTAAAAAACCTGGTCCATCTGTTGCGATTTCAAATAAAATGCCGTTTGATTCACGGAAGTACAAGCTCTTGAAATAGAAGCGGTCGATAATGCCAGATGATTGGAAACCGCGTTTTTTTACTTGCTCATCCCAATGCTGTAATTCTTCGTCATTTTTCACACGAATCGCTAAGTGATGGATACTGCCTTTTCCTGGTTTTTCAGAAGGTCCATCTTGCTGAATGATATAAATTTCACCGAATACTTCACCAGCTACTGATTGGAATAGGGCGTCTTGTTCATTTTCAAATACCGTATGATAGCCAAAAATTTCTGTTAACGTACGAGATAGTTTTGACAAGTTTTTCACGGTCATTTCTACGGTGCCCATCCCTTGAATTTGATGTTCATGAGGAACAGGGGAGCCGTCATACGTTTCCCAATGTGACACTTTCTCACCATTTGCAACGATAAGTGCCATGCGTAAGCCTTCCTCATCTTCAAATAGAAGAGCAGGGCGGTTCGCATACGTGGAAATACCTTCATGTTGCACTTCATAGTCATTAAAACGTTTCATCCAATAGTGCAAGCTTTCCTCTGAAGGAACGATCAAGCCAATTTTTGTAATCGCATTTGTACCGCGATGTGTACGTCCTACTAATGGGATTTCAAAAAACGATAATTCAGTCCCTGGGCTACCCGTTTTATCTCCGTAGAATAGGTGGTACATAGATGGTGCGTCTTGGTTTACCGTTAATTTGACACGACGTAAGCCTAAAATTTCACGATAAAAATGGTTATTGTCATTTGCATGTTTCGTAATCATTGAAATATGGTGATGACCTGGAATGTTATACATAAAGTTTCCTCCTAAAGTGTGATTGTTATTTTGCTTTGTTTTCGCTATTTTTTTGTACTCGAGATATTAATTCATATAATGTTTTTTGCTCTTCGACGGATAAACAATCATCGAAAAAGGAAGATTGGAAGGCGAGCTGTGCATCAAATGCATTCGCTAATTGTTGTTTTCCTTTTTCTGTTAATGAAATGTGTTTTGTTTTCCATTGTTGTGTACGTTCGATCAAACCGTCCTGTTCAAGGCGTGACAACATTCGAGAAATACCACCTTGTGTAACGGTTACTTTTTCTGCTAAATCGGATTGTGTAATCGGTGCATAGGAGTCGATTTGCATAAGCACATCAAATTGGGCTGTTGTTAAACCAAAAGGCTTCAGAAATTCATTGGATAATAAATTACTTTGGTGCGTAAAACGCGTAATCCGTAACCAAATGAGCGAGCCGCGTGTATTGTTTTTCATGCCGCCACATCCTTTCGTTACTATCACTTTACTACTCAACTGATAAAAACGCAACACAAATATCTCGATTTCGAAGTAAATTTCTAGGAACGAATTTTAAATTGCGGAAATGGAAATATTTCTTCTATATAGTGGACGTAATTTTGTGCGTTCATGCAAGATAAAATGGAACGACTAAAAAGGATGCTGGATAATCCGAGATAGGACGTATCTCGTATTTCCAGCATCCCATTAATTTGAATCATCGAACATATGAATATGCTTCATTTCATAAAATAAACCTTTCGCTAGTAAAAGTTGTTCAAAGGAGCCGGATTCTACTAGTTGTCCATCTTGCATAACGAAAATTCGATCCATTTTTTCTAATCCGTCTAGCTTATGTGTAATTAAAACAACAGTCCGTGATTCGGGACTTATGAGCAATTCATGGAAGAGGGCGCGTTCTGTTTGAGTATCTAAGCTTGTAAATGGCTCATCTAATAGCCAAATGGCACCATTTTTCAAAAGCACACGTGCAAACGCGAGGCGTTGACGTTCACCACCGGATAAATTTTCGCCCTTTTCTAAAATGGCGTCATCCAAGCTTTTTGGTAGCCGCGCATGCTTTAACGCTTCGATAAGCAGTTCGTCGGTTGCCTGGTCATTGGCAAGTAAAAGATTGTCACGAATCGTCCCCGAGAAAAAGTGATTATGTTGCAGTTGCACGCTCATCTGTGACCATAACGAATCGGCTTCAATCATAGCAATAGGTTGCCCACCAATTAAAAGTTGTCCACTAGTTGGATCTAGTCCTTTTATAAGCAATTGAAAAAGAGTGGATTTCCCTGAGCCACTCGGACCGACAATCGCAATTTTTTCACCTGATTGTATCGTAAATTGGATATCTTTTAAAATTGGCTTATTGAACTGTGCATAGGAAAAATGCACATTTTTTGATTGTATTGTGAAATCATTTGAAAGTGGTAACGGCTTTGTATTTGCTGTGGGGTGTGATGTCACATCTTGCAAACGTATCATCGCTTGTGTTGCACCTTTATAATGATGCGGCACAGTAGCTAATGGAATCGCGGTTTCAAATACAGTGAGCGCGATTAATAATAGCATCGCCAAATACAGTCCGTCCAGCTCGTTCGTTGTCACAAAATACGCACCGATTGTCACGATTAGAAATACCGTCAACAATGAGGCGCTTTGATTGTATAGCTGCATACGGACGAGAGCTTGCTGCTCCTTTCTCACTTCATCGGTATACGCATCACTTAAACGCAGTAGCTCTTTGCTTTTTTGCGCATCTAAATGATGATTTTTCAATTCGCGAAAGCCGTATAAAAACTCAGTTGTATCGGTCAGGAGTTCGCGTTTATAGGGGGCAGGTTGTGTTTTCCTTGCGATTAAAAGCGTTGGAATAATGACAGCCACTAATAAAAATCCAAGTACTAACAGCAAGGCTATCCAAATCGAGAAAAATGCCGTGAAAATGACGGTCCCCAAAAATACAAGCAACGCAACGAGCGGTGGATAAACGACACGTAAAAAGAAGTTTTGAAGCGTCGTGACATCATTCGTAATACGAGCTAACAATTCACCACTTTGATAATGTAAAAATAACTGATTGGCAATGGGCTCTAACCGGTCAAAAAAACGCATTCGAATGGCGGATAAAAGGGAAAATGTCACGCGATGCGAAATATAATGCTCTGCATATTTGCTCGTCGATTTTGCGACACCAAATATTTTCAAAAAGGCAGTTAAAATTAATATGACATAAAACGGTGGCATTAAGGCTGCTTTTGAAATAAGAAAACCGCTTTGTGCAAAAAGGGCAACCGCTGTTAAGCCGCTTATCGTACCCGCAATTAACGCGAGTAGCATCTCTTTTTTCTCATGCCAAATCATTTCATAAAGCTCTTGCATCGGGCAAACCTCCTTTTTTCATCGCCTCAAAATACCGTTCGTGTTGCAATGCTTCAGGTGTACCGCTCGCATGAATGGTGCCATTTTCCAAAATGTATAGAAGATCGGCATGTTGCAATGTTTCGAAGCGGTGGGTTACGAGAATGACGGTTGCATGAGATTTTAAAGTTTGAATCGCATGGGCAATGAGCTGCTCAGTTAACACATCGAGTCCAGCAGTAGGTTCGTCGAAAAACACGACGGTAGGCTGATGAATAAAAGCACGAGCAATGGCAATCCGCTGTTTTTCCCCACCAGATAGTCCGCGACCTGCTTCCCCAATTTTCGTATGGAAACCATCTTGTAAGGAAGTAAACCAATTGCCTAATTGCGCTTTTTGTAATGCATGCCAAATCGCCTCATCGTCAATGGTTTTTCCCATCGTCAAATTGTCTCGCAGTGTACCAGCAAATACGTACGGATGTTGTGAAATCATCGTCATTTGCGCATACCAGCTTTGTTCACTGCATTCGGTGCGAGCGATGCCGTTTATGAAGAGAGAGCCGTGCGTTAGTTCCACTGCGCTTGATAGCATATTTAAGACGGTTGTTTTGCCATGTCCAGTCGGTCCGATAATGGCCACCGTTTTCTTTGCTGGAATGTCGATAGTAATTGGTCCAATCGTAGTCCCATCTGGATAACGATACTCGGCACCTTGTAGTGCAAGAGCAGGGGCGGGCGTGATTGATTGTTGTCCCCATGTGACTGTCTGCACCTCTTTTTCAAGCTCTGTTTGAATGAGCTGCATTGCGCCAAGGCTGCCTTTCCCAGCATGAAACGCAGTACCTAATTCCTTTAAAGAGCTGTAAAATTCAGGTGCTAATGTTAAAACGAAAAATGCTGCAGCAAAGCCGAGCGTCTCAAATACAATCATTTGAAAGCCGATTTCAAGTGCGACAAGCCCGACACCAAGCGTAGTGATAAGTTCGATAAACAGCGTTGATGCAAACGCAATTTTTAACACATCGAGTGTCGTTTCCATAAAGCGTGTATTGTAATGTTGTAAAATATTTCGTTGTTTTGCGCTTTGTGAAAAAAGCTTCAGCGTCTGTAAACCTTGTAAAACATCTAAAAATTTTCCAGAAAAGCGATTCATATTTTCAAGCTGTTGTTCCGATTTTCTTTTCGTTTGTACACCGATAATAATATAAGAAAGAGGAATAAACGGTGCCGTTATGAGCAAAATGACCGCGCTCATTGGATGGGCAAAAAATACGGCAATTAATAAAAACAATGGCACAACGAACGTTTTCATTGTTTGCGGTATATATTCCCGAAAATAGGCGTCGAGCTCATCAACCGTGTCGACGAATAACGAAACTTGATAGCCCGTTTGCTGTAATTTTATATTTTCAATGGAATCTTGACCCCAGCGAGTGAGGAGCTGGGCGCGTATCGATTTTTTAACATGTGCGGAAAGTTGATTACCTGTCCAATGAAGAAAATAATTAGATGTAACCCGAAGTGAAATCGCCAAAAGCAGTCCGTATACATATGGTAAAACGGCTGTAAAAGCGGATTTTTGAATAAATACAGAATCCACAATTTGAATGATGCTATATGCTTGTAAAACAATCGCGAGTCCAAGCAGTAGGGCAATAAACATGAGCGTCAAACGGTAATTTTTCATTGATGGAATCCATTTTTGAAACTGGCGCATTCTATTCCCCCTAAATAAAGCATTATTGTTATTTATTTCACTCTTTTAGATAGATTAAACACAAAAAAGCTAAAGAAGGGGGAGATTCAGTGATTTTTTATAGGGGAGACGGATAGAAAGGGAACAGTGACGGATAGAAAATGAAAAATGATGGATAGCCGCAGTTATTTTATAGGAAATAACAGCAAAAATCGCGCATAAGAAAAAACCAGGCAAGAAGCTACCTGGTTTTATTAGGAGTAATAGGGCATTTAACTAAAAAAATTCAGCGAGCAGCTTGAGCCTTTTCCAATGCTTGTTTAAAATCTTCTAGTAAATCGTCTTCATTTTCTAATCCGACTGAAAAACGTAGAAGACCGTCTGTAATACCGCGTTTCGCACGTTCCTCTGGTTCCATTGCCGCGTGACTCATTTTCGCAGGGTACGATAAAATCGATTCAACTCCGCCAAGGCTCACTGCGAATACTGGGATTTTCATGGCTTCAACGAAAACTTTTGCTATCGTATAGCTCGGTAAAGTAAACGATAGCACTGCACCAGCAGATGTACTCTGGCTTGCATGAATTTCATAGCCTGGATGTGATTTTAACCCAGGATAATAAACGTTTTCTACAAGTGGCTGCGCTTCTAAAAATTCAGCGATGCGCATAGCTACACGCGATTCCTCATTAAAACGCACAGCGGTAGTTTTCATATTTTGGATGAGAGTATAGCAATCTTGTACACCTAAAACAGAGCCAAAAGAGTTTTGGATGAAATAAATACGATCAGCAAGCGCCTCATCTTTTGCTACTACAAGTCCCGCAAGGATGTCAGAATGACCTGATAAAAACTTCGTTGCCGAATGAATGACCACATCTACACCCATTTCGAGTGAACGTTGATGAAGCGGTGTCATAAATGTATTATCTAAAAACGTCATTGCACCGTTCGCCTTTGCGATATCAACAACTGCTCGAATATCCGTAATGCCAAGTGTTGGATTAGAAGGAGTTTCGAGATAAATCAGCTTCGTTTCCGGTTTTACTGCTGCTTTGATTGCTTCAATATCTGTAAAGTCTACAAATGTATGCGTAATGCCAAAGCGCGGCAATACTTTCGTCACAAAGCGGTATGTACCACCATATACATCCTCGGTAATGACAATATGGTCGCCAGCAGATAAAATCATAAAGCAGGCAGATACAGCCGCCATCCCAGTTGCAAATGCAAATCCGCGGTGACCACCTTCAAGTTCAGCAATCGCTTTTTCAAGGGCTGCTCTTGTTGGATTGCCAGAACGGGCATAGTCATATTCGCCAAATTCATCGATTGATTCTTGATGGAATGTTGAGGATAAATACATTGGGACATTGACTGCACCTTTTTTATCCGCGAAGCCTTCACGAACAGCACCATGAATTAACGCGGTTTCGATGCGATTATTCATGCGAATTCACCTCGCAATGTATCAAAGACTTGCTGTAAGTCAGCAATTAAATCGTCCGCTTCCTCAACGCCAATCGAAAAGCGTAGTAGTCGGTCACAAACACCGCGCGCGACACGTTCTTCATATGGAATGTCCGCATGCGTTTGCGTTGCAGGGTACGTGATGAAGCTTTCCACACCACCTAAACTTTCAGCAAATGTAATAAGCTGCATCGCTTTTAAAAATGGATTAACCATCGCGGCATCCTTCACTCGGAATGACAGCATGCCACCTTTACCTGTATATAAAACATCCGTTACAAGTTGTTCAGTAGCTAAATAAGCAGCGATTTTTTTACCATTTACATCATGTTGCTTTAAGCGTAAATGCAATGTTTTTAATCCGCGAATTAAAAGCCAAGAATCCATCGGTGATAGCACTAAGCCCATTCCGTTATGCATAAATGCCAGCTTGTCACAAAGTTCTGCCCCTTTGGCAACAACAATTCCTGCAAGCACATCATTATGACCACCAATATATTTTGTTGCACTATGTAATACAATATCCGCGCCTAATTCAATCGGGCGTTGGAAATATGGTGTATAGAACGTATTATCAACAATTAACAACAGGTCATGCTTTTTCGCTAACTCGGCATAAGCGACTAAATCAATTTCCTGCATTAACGGATTTGTCGGTGTTTCAATGAATAACGCTTTCGTATTTTCTGTAATTAATGATCCCACTTCATTTAAATTAACAAAGGCGTTATAAACAGGACGGATGTTGTAGTTTTCTGCGTATGTTTTAAATAATCGGTAAGTACCACCGTATAAATCGTCCGGTACGATAATTTCATCGTTTGGTTTGAAAATAGAAAGAACTAATTGCACAGCCGCCATCCCAGAGCTACATGCAAATCCAGCATCGCCACTTTCTAAATCTGCCATGCCACGTTCCAACAGTTCACGTGTTGGATTTTTTGTACGTGAATAATCATAACCTGTTGATTCACCAATTCCTGCATGCTTATACGCAGTCGACATATAAATCGGTGGGTTCACCGCACCTGTTTTCGGATCGCTTAAATTGCCAAGCTGAACTAATTTTGTATCAATTGAACGTTGTGACATGAAAGAACACTTCCTTTTTGAATTTACGAAACATTTGCAATGAATCGATTATTACTTCAATTTAACATGAGAAAGTGTTCGGGACAATAGGGGGACAGCTGAAATGTAAAAAACGATGGAATTTCGATAAGAAAAGGAGGAATAAGCATTTAAGTGGGGGATAAATTGATAAAAGAGACATCTTCTATATAAAATAAAAGATGCCTCATAATGTAAAATATTCAATTAGACCGTACGAAGCTTTTTCCGTTTCGTCGGGTCGAGGCGCCGCTCCAACCACAAGAGCAATATGTCTGCCAAAATCGCCATAAGAGCAGTAGGAATCGCACCTGCTAATATGATGGCTGTTCCGTTCGTTGCATTGGTACCGCGAATAATAATGTCGCCTAATCCACCTGCACCGATAAAGGCACCAATCGCGACAATCCCAATCGCGACGACTAACGCAATGCGAATGCCTGTAATGATGACCGATATGCTAAGCGGTAATTCAATCATATAAAGTACTTGCAACTTGGTCATGCCCATCCCACGTCCCGCATCCGTTAAGCTGCGATTAATCGTTGTAATGCCGACATGCGTATTTTTAATAATCGGTAATAACGAATAGAAAAAGACGGTTACAATGACAGTCGTTTTTCCAAGACCTAAAACAAGCATAATCATCGCCATTAATGCGAGCGTCGGAATCGTTTGAATAATATTCGCTAAAGTAGTAATCGGTCCTGTGAAGCGCGGGAATTTTGAAATATAAATACCAATTGGAATGCCGACAACTGAGGCGAGTAAAACACCATAAATGGATAACAAAAAATGACTTACAAATTGCGAAAAGATATAGGATCCGTTTTCATTCATGTAGAAGAAAAATTGCTCTACAACGGATAGTTGCGTTATGTCAGTCATGGCGTGTCACCTCCTGCGAAGTAATTATTTTCCATTAAAAAGTTTTTAGCGACGATACGAGGTTCAATTAAGTTATTATCTGCTAAAAAGTTTAAACGCTGCATTTCTGCGTTCGAAATTTGTCCGACAAGAAGTTGTAATACTTTTTTCACTTCTGGCTTTTCCTCTAATATAAGGTTGGTCGCAAAAGGAGACGCATCATATGGCGGGAAAAATTGAAGGTCATCTTCTAAAACGACTAAATCATACGATGCGATTCGTCCATCTGTCGTGTAGCCAAGCACCGCATCGAGCTCGCCTTGTGCAACTGCATCATAGACAAGTCCAATTTGCATTGGGAAAACACGTCCGAAATTAAAACCATATGCGGCACCAAATGCTTTGTAGCCATCGCCTTCACGATTCATCCACGAGTTATCCACACCAACTTCTAAATCCGTTGCAATCGATTTAAAATCACTAACGGTTTTAAGTTGGTATTTGTCCGCAGTTTCCTTTGTGACCATAAAGGCATACGTATTATTGAAGCCATATGAATCAAAAAACGTCATGTTAAATTTTTCTTGGAAAAGTCGTTGAACAATTTCGAGTGCCTTTTGTGGATCGCTTATTGGCTCCTGTTTGAGCGCACCCATTAAATCTGTTCCGGTGTAGCGAACCGATGAAATATTCGCATCACCATTTACCATAGCTTGATGGAGTACGGTTGATGAGCCGAGATTGCTAATGAGCACAACTTCTTCATTTGTATAATGTTCAATCATATCTTTAAGGATATATCCTAAAATTTGGCTTTCTGTCGTAACGGCAGAAGCGATGCGAATTGTGTCATCATCATTCTTATTACAGGCCGTGAGCAACAGGGTGACTAGGAATAGAGGGAGTAATTTTTTCATGATGACCGACCTCCTTGAATACGAAGCCCTTTCGGAATCATGCTACGTTCGACTCGGCTTAATATAAAGTCAACAACGAGTGCTAATAGTGTCACGACAATCGCACCGCCAACTATGAGGTCGATTTTAAATAAATTTAATCCATTAAAAATATAGTCACCTAAACCACCAGCGCCAATATAAGAGGCGAGTGTTGCCCAAGAAATGACATACACCGCAGAGAGTCGGATACCGGACATAATGATCGGCATCGCTAACGGCAGCTCAACCATACGAAGAGACTGGGCGGGTGTCATGCCCATCGCTCGCCCAGCAGCCTTGACGTTTTCATTAACTGACTGCATCCCAGTAAAAGTGTTGTTTAAAATGGGCAGGAGGGAATAAATGCACAATGCGATAATTGCAGGCGTTTTCCCAACACCTAAAAACGGGATCATAATGGCGAGCAGTGCGAGTGAAGGGACTGTTTGAAGCATACTTGTAATTGTAAGCACGATTTTTGTGATTTTTTTTGTTTTTGATAATAGGATGCCTAAAGGAACTGCAAGGAGTGTACCGATTAATATGGCAATGAAAGAAATATAAAGATGTTCCCACGTCTTTAACAAAATTTCCGCTGTATTTTCAGTGAAAAAGCTCATCATGAGTCCTTCAGCTCCTGTTCCTCATCGCCCCAAATAGTCTCATAAACGATATCGACAATGTTTGCACGTGTAATGAGTCCAATTAAACGGTTTTGATTATCCACGACCGGAATATTGTTTAAATTACGCTTTAAAATACGGCGAACTGAATCTTGTAATTTGGACCCGGTCTTCATATAAACAATGTCTTTAATATAAACTTCCGATACGCTTTTTTTCGACCGAGCATCACCTGTTAAGCTTTCAACATTTAAATAACCGAGCAAGCGATTGTCGCCATCTGTCACGAACAACGTATCAACACGGGATTTAACCATTAATCGAATGGCTTCATCCAAACTGCGTTCAATTGTAATCGAAATGGCTTTGATCATTACTTCATCCACCGTTTTAAAGTTTGGCTTTTGTTGAATCAGACGGTGAGAGCCGATAAATTCCTTGACAAAATTATTGATGGGGTTGGCCAAAATATTGTCTGGCGTATCAAATTGAATCAGCTTTCCTTCATGCATAATCGCAATTTTATCCGCTAATTTAATCGCTTCGTCCATATCATGCGTAACGAAAATAATCGTCTTATTTAAGTTTCTTTGCAGCTCTTTAATTAAATCCTGCAAAGTATCGCGCGTAATGGGGTCAAGTGCCCCAAACGGTTCATCCATTAAAATGATATCTTGTTCGGCGGCTAATGCACGGATAACACCAATCCGTTGTTGCTGACCACCGGATAATTGAGAAGGGTAGTAATCTAAATAGGATTCTGGCAAGTTGACTAATGAGATTAAGTGCCTTGCCGTGGCTTCGGATTTCTCCTTTTGCCATTGAAGTAAACGAGGGACGAGCGTGATATTATCTCGGATGGTCATATGCGGCATTAAACCGATTTGTTGAATGACATAGCCAATACTACGTCTCAGTGTAACGGGATTGATCTTCATCATATCTTTCCCGTTTATTGTCACAGTCCCACTTGTAGGTTCAACCATGCGATTTAACATGCGTAGTGCCGTTGTTTTTCCGCTACCACTTGTACCAATAAAGGCGATGAATTCTCCTTTTTGAATGTCGAGTGTTAAATCATCGACGGCGATTTTTCCACCACGATAAACCTTCTTTAACTTTTCAATATGCAGCATATTCTTCATCTCCTTGTGTAAAATAAAGTTCTCTTTATAACTTATCCAAATTTTCGAAAACTATAAAGTCCACTTTAATAATACCTCATTAATCAGAAAATTAAAAATTTATATGCATTTAGTTGACGTTCAAACGCCCATTTATATAGTAGAACGCTGGCTAAAAAAGTCGAATTTAGTGGTAATGGCAGAGTGACCAATATCCAATTTAGTGAATGAATTGGGCTAAATGGTTGATTATTTTAGACTTTGTATTAATTTCTGAAAATAAAAAGAGAGGACTCTTGTAAAATGTAGGTTATTAACCTTTTACAAAAGAGTCCACTCATATGGAAAGCATAGGAATATTCAAAAAGTGATTCGATGAAATGAATCGATAGGATACGAAATACACGACACTTTATGAATAAGATTGGAGCTTAACCGTTATTAAGCTGCTTTTTTGTCGCTTTTCTTTTTAGCTTTTTTCTTCGCTACTAGTTTCACAACTTTTTTCTTCTCAGCTTTTTTCTTTTCTAACTTTTTTTCAAGTTTCTTTTTGTCTGCTTTTTTCTTTGCTTTCTTCTCTAGTACAACTTCTTCTACTTTGTTTTTCTTGATTTTTTTTGCCATGTTATATTCACCTCTAGTTTATATTTGTGAAGAAAACATTCTGATTTGGTAGAATGCTTACATACTAGTATATATTATCCATAGATGGAAAGTAAATAAAGGTGTTTTAATATATTTAGAATAGACGGATGTTGTAAATTTCCCCCTAATAATGAAGTGGGTGGGATTTTTAAAATAAGTAGTATATAATTATATTTCGAATTGTCTTATAATTAGGGCGTTCCAAATGATTAATTACGGTAGTTAGGGGGATAAACATGAACATAAACTTAGCAACAACCAGTGAAATCAATGAAATTGCAAAATTTGTTACAAAGTTAAATCAGCAAAAATCTACTCATATCGGATATGCTGGTACAGAGTTTGATGAAATTGTTGCTACTTTAGAAGAAGATTTTGTTTTAGAAAATGGTCGTTTGGCATTTGTGCTTTTGAAAAATGAAATTGAAGAAATTGTCGGGGCAATTGGTTTAGATATAGATGAAAATTCAGCAGAAGTTTGGGGACCTTTTGAGGATTCAATTTCTGAAAAGGAACTTACAACACTTTGGCAAACTACGCTTGATCAATTTCCTCATGTAGAAACTGCTCATTTTTTTGTAAATCTTGAAAATACGACTCAACAAAAATTTATTGAGCGATTACATGTTAAAAAAACGGGGGAATATTTAACACTTACAGTTTCAAAAGGGGATTTTGAACCACTGAACAGTCAACGATTATTCCCATTTCAAGCGGGAGATGAAAAGGACTTTGAAAGCTTACACAATGAACTATTTCCGAATACATACTATGACGCAAAGACGATTGTTTCACGTATAAATGAAGACAATAAGCTACTACTATTCAAAAATGAACAGCAGGCTTTGCAAGGATATGCTTATTTTGAAGTAGCAACTGTTTTTGGTGAAGCAAGTTTGGAATACATTGCCGTTTCGCCAAAACACCAAAATCAAGGGTTAGGGACATTATTGTTAAAGGAAGTACTGCAAGAAATATTCAAGCATGACACGATCGCGGAAATTAGACTTTGCGTTGAAAACGATAATGACCGAGCGAATCATGTGTATATGAAGGCTGGATTTAAAATGGATAATATTCTTTTAGGTTACACATTCAATCGATAATGGGCAATTTCAGACACGGGAGGTAATCAATATGCAAAACGCAATTATTTTTGATATGGACGGCACATTATTTCAAACACACCTTATTTTAGAAGGGGCACTCGAACAAACATTTGAAAAATTGCGAGATGAATTGTTGTGGGAGGGACCAACACCACTTGAAAAATATAAGGAAATAATGGGTGTACCGTTAGAAGTTGTTTGGGAAACGCTTTGTCCGCAACATTCATTTACCATAAGAGAGCGCAGCAATGAATGGTTCCAACAGTTTTTAGTGCAGCAAATACAAGAGGGACGAGGGGGCTTATATGAAGGGGTCATAGAAACGCTTCAGCAGCTTTCAAAAGACTATCCAATCTATATTGCAAGCAACGGACAACCGGCATATTTACAAGCGATTGTGACGCATTATGAGCTTGATCGCTGGATTAAAAAGGTTTACAGCATTGAACAAATTGCTTCCCGCGATAAATCATTGCTTGTACATAAAGTCATAGAGGAAAATAATGTCGCAAACGGTTTTGTTATCGGAGACCGTTTATCGGACTTTAAAGCGGCCAAAGATAATCATTTACAATCGATAGGCGTACGTTTTGATTTCGCACAGCAGCAGGAATTAGAAACAGCCGATTTTGTCGTTGAGCAATTTTCGGCTATACTTGCTATTATCAAAAGTAAATAAACTAAAAATATTCATACAAAAAAGCTATTTTGATTTTAGTCAAAATAGCTTTTTCCACCATTACTCAGCTTGTTCTTTCTTCAGTAAGTCGCGAATTTCTTTTAATAGTTCTTCTTTTGCGTCTAATTCAGGTGCTGGAGCTTCCACAACAGCCGCTTCTTTTTTACGATTCAACTTCGCAATAATTCGTAAAACGACAAAAATTACAAAAGCGATAATTAAGAAATCAATAATCGACTGGATAAATACGCCAAGGGCTACTTGTGCATCACCCTTGCCGAATTTCCATTTATCAGTAAGGTCAATACCACCTGTTAATATACCAACTAGAGGCATAATGATGTTTTTTACTAAGGAATCAACAATTTTACCAAATGCAGCACCAATTACTACAGCAACGGCTAAATCCATCACATTCCCGCGCATCGCAAAATCTTTAAAATCTTTCCACATACGTTTCACTCCATATTCTCATGCATTTCTTTATAACTATTTACTATACCAATTGTAGAAATAATTTTCAACTATGAAAAAAGTTGGAACAACCCTTATAATAGAATAGAGTAATTCATTTTTTTGATACAACGATCCATTACATAACAAGAATAAGATTGGTGGCAATTATGACAGCTAAGAAAAAGAATAAACCATTCATCTCACCGAAAGTGAAGCTATTTTTAATCGTGTTATTAATTCCAGTCGCGTTGACGCTTTATGTATTTACTTATTTTACGTGGCAACAATTTAAAGGACTTCCATTCGGGGATCAATTTACCGAAAAGTCCGTGTATCAACAAATCCAGGAACAATTTGATTTGTCAATTCCGATTGAATACATACCGATTTATGTCGCAGCTGAAGAAAAATATAATGTACCGTGGACATTACTTGCGGCTCATCACCGAGTGGAAACGCGTTTTTCGTCGATGAAAAAACTCGTGTCTCCAGTTGGGGCAGAAGGTCATTTACAGTTTATGCCGTGTACGTTTGTTGGTTGGAAACATCCATCATGCAAAGGGCTCGGTCAGGGGGAAATTCCTGAAAAGGACAAAACCAATCCGGCTGTTATTAAAAAGTATGGCGGCTATGGCATTGATGCGAATGGAGACGGGATAGCAGATCCATTCGATATTGAGGATGCTGTTTATAGCGCGGCGAATTTTTTAGCGATTGCGGGTGTTAATAAAGGGCAATTCAAAAAAGCAATTTACCAGTACAATCATAGTGATGCCTATGTAGAAGATATATTGAAATACTACAATCAATACAAAGATTACGATGATCAGTTGAAACTAATTGCATTAAAAGAATGATAGGTTAAGCGAGTGAAATCAAAAATGCCAAGTAGATGGACTTACTCATCATCTACTTGGCATTTCCTATTCTATAATAGAAGGAAAGGAAGCTTTATTTCACTTCTGCCGTCCATTTATCAACAGTTTCTTGATTGTTTTTAATCCAGTCAGCCGCTGCATCTTTTGGCTTTTTCCCACCATTGATTTCTAACATGACTTCTTCCATATCTTCTGCTGTCCAGTGGAACGCATCTAGTACTTTATACGCTTCTGGAGCTTTTTCTTCTAACTTTTTACTGACAAATGTATTAATTGTCTCTTCACCACCAAAAATACCTTGTGGATCTTCTAAATATTTTAAGTCATACGAAGCAAATTTCCAGTGTGGTGACCAGCCTGTAACGATTATATCTTCTTCATTGGCAATTGCTTGTTTTAAAGCAACCGTCATTGCACCTGATGAAGAAGGAAGTAATGACCATGAATTTAAGTTTGGATATCCTTCTAGCGCTTTTTCAGTAGCCATCATAATACCTGCGCCGGGTTCAATTCCAGTAATCGTGGAACCTGCTTCAGCTTTTAAATCCGCAATCGAATTGACATCCATATAACTAGGTACAACTAATCCAATTTTTGCACCGGATAAGTTTTCACCTAAATTAACTAAATTCTCTCCGTACTTTTCTAATTGCGCGGCATGGGTAGCCGGTAACCAGCCCGCAACCATTGCATCGGCTTCATCTTTCGAAACTGCTTCCCACATAATTGCGTTATCGAGTGGTGTAAGTGATACATCATAGCCGATATCTTCTAAAACTTGACCGACTACATGCGTTGAAGCGACTTCTGTATCCCATTCCACATAGGCAAGATTAATTTTCCCTAGTGAATCCTCTTTTTCTGAAGATGAACCGCCCCCACAAGCAGCAAGTAAAATACTCGCACTAATTGTCATAGCACCTAAAAGAAATTTACGTTTTTTCATTTGAAATTCTCCTTTTTTACAGTGATTTTTTATTAAAACTTTGCGTTAATCGATCGACGATAATGGCAAAGATAACTAAGCTAATCCCAGCAACAAAGCCGTTTCCGACCTGTGCACGTTGTAAAGCAGATAATACTTCTCGTCCTAATCCAGGTGCCCCGATCATCGACGCAATGACGACCATTGATAAAGAAAGTAATACCGTTTGGTTAATCCCAGCCATAATTGTTGACTTAGCGATTGGCAACTCTACTTTTAGTAACTTTTGAAGGCCTGTACTTCCGAATGAATCAGCTGCCTCGACTAGTTCTTTTGAAACTTGGCGAATCCCTAAATTCGTAAAGCGAACAGTAGGGGGGAGTGCGAAAATTACTGATGCAAATACACCCGGTACAACACCGATTCCAAAAAACGCAACAGCAGGAATTAAATAAACGAAACCAGGCATTGTTTGCATAAAATCAAGAATGGGCTTAATAATATTGTCTGCCAGTGTGCTCTTAGACATTAAAATACCTAGAGGAATCCCTATAATAATCGCAACGACACTAGCAAATAATACGAGTGTAAAAGTGTTCATTAATTGCTCCCAAAGCTGCTGATTGTAAATGAATAGTAAGCCTAGTATTGAAAAAATCGCTAAGCCAAATTTCTTCCCAGTAGCGAAAAACGCAACAATCGCTATGAGTAAAATGAATAGAATAGGAGGGATAGAGATGAGTAAATTTGTAACAGAATCCATTAACGCGGTTCCGTCTGTTTGAATAAATTTAAATACACTTGAAAATGTATCGGTGAACCAATCCATTACGTTTTCTACTACATCTCCAACAGGTAATACTGGAATTTGATTTAGAAAATTACTCATGATCTTCTACCTCCTGAGTTGCAGAGGAAAGTGACTCAATAATGACCCCACGAATAAGGATTCCGCGCAGCTTCCCTTCATCCACGACTGCTATCGGTGTTGGACAATCCGATATAATTGGTAACACATCTTGGATGAGCGTTGTAGGTTCAACTGTTGGCATATCCATTTGAACGATTTCACGAACCGTTTTTTCCCCAGCTTGTGCCGCTTTGAGTGCATCAGTTGCTGTAATATATCCTTTAAACTGACGTTGTTTATCGATTGCAATGAGTACACTTATTTCTTCCTCACGCATACGTTGTAGGGCTACTTTAGGACCATCATTTTCAACGTTAATCGTCATTGCTCGAACCATAACATGTTCAGCAGTTAACACTTTCGAACGGTCAACATCCTCTAAAAACGTACGAATATACGCGTTTGCCGGATTCGTTAAAATTTCTTCCCCAGTACCGATTTGAATGATTTTCCCGTCCTTCATAATGGCAATGCGATCGCCAATACGAAGTGCCTCATTTAAATCATGTGTAATGAAAATGATTGTTTTTTGGACATTTGCTTGAAGTTCTAATAATTCGTCTTGCATCTCTTTTCGAATTAGTGGATCGAGTGCAGAAAAAGCTTCATCCATGAGCAAAATTTCTGGATCATTCGCAAGTGCTCTCGCTAAACCAACGCGCTGCTGCATGCCACCAGATAATTGATGAGGATACTGATCTTTATAAGCCAGTAAACCTGCATTATTTAAAGCCTTTTCTGCTTTCAATCTTTTTTCTTCCTTAGCAATACCACGGATTTCTAAGCCATATTGTGTATTTTCTAAAATGGTACGATGAGGGAATAGGCCAAAATTTTGGAAAACCATACTCATTTTTTCACGGCGAATTTGCTGTAGTTGGCTTTTCTTAAGACGTGTTATTTTTTCACCGTCAATGAATATTTCTCCACCAGTCGGATCAATGAGACGATTTAGTAGGCGAATGAGCGTAGACTTTCCGCTTCCTGATAAGCCCATAATGACAAAAATTTCGCCTTCATTGACGGTGAATGATGCATCATACACACCCACTGTTGCACCTGTTTTTTGCAGGATTTCTGTTTTACTCATTTGTTTTTCGACAAGCTTCATTGCATTTGCAGATTGCTTACCGAAAATTTTGGTGACATTTTCTACTCTTAATTTTTCCATACTATCACATCAACTTTCTATTAATTAAAGTAACAACTTAATGTTAACGTGAAGTTGTTACTTTTGTCAAATGAGCGATTCTAATAAAAAATAGTTGAGGTGTTTCATTGAGTTTTCCTTTTTTTGAGAATTAATGCTGTTGGTCTTTATAGAGAAATACATGTTGAACGCCCGTCAAATATAGGTTTCTTTGATTTTTAAGAAGGTGTTTTATTTATCATTGATGTTTGGAGAAAAGTGGAGTTAGTAATAGGTGAGAGGGTCTGAAAATGTGAAAAAATGCCTAAAATTGCAGAGGCAAAATTTTAGGCATTATACTAATTTCGTATTTTTAAGTATGAAAAAACGCGGTTATTTTTGGTTAAAGTTGTAAAAAATGTTGTGCATTTGCCAACGACTCATCATCACCTATAAAGTAAATGACATTGCCTGCTTCGAGCGTTGCATAGGGACCGGGGGACATAATTAAATCGTCACCTTTCCTTATGCCGACAATTGTTGCTCTTGTATTTTGCCAAAAGTTAATTTCCCCAATATTTTTGTGAAGGAAAGGGCAATTTTCCATAATTTCTATTTGGGAAGGGATGAACGGATTAATATTACGAAATCGGTTCGTTCGATTAATCAATTCTTTTGTCGTCTCTTTTAAAGTATTAAGTTCGTCGATTTGTTTGTTGATGCTTTGTTGCAGCGTCGATTGCAATTCCCAAATGGATTGAACGCCTTCAAGCCGCTGAACAAATTTGGCGGCATTTTCATACGATGTAATAATAACGCCACTACCTTTTGTTGCTTCTACAATGTCTAAATCTTGCAATACGGCAATGGCACGGCGGGCGGTTTCTGCTGAAACACCGTACTGAGATGCGAGCGATGAGCGTGCATAAATTTTTTCACCAACGATATATTTTTTTTCTACAATTTTAGAAGCGATATCTTCAGCAATTGTTTGATATTTCGGTTGTTTGATTTGTAGTTTCTTTGATTCCATTAGTTGAACCTCTTTCTATCGATCATCATCCCTATCGTACATTATTTTAAAGAATAAGCATACTTAGTTTTTACAGGATTGTTTTTATATTTGATTCTTTTTGGAATAAAGTAAATTATTACTGTCATAAAGGGAAATTCCCCCTATAATATTGTCAATTCTAGCATGTGCAGTTTATTAAATAATGTTAAAATAATTTTATTTTATTCATGACAAAAGGCACTCAGATGGAACCTCATTCTGAGTGCCTTTATCGAGGGTAAAGGGAGTGTGATCTCCTCTTTACTGTGTATCTTTAAACGTATTACGTTGCTTTGCGCATGGATTTTAAGGCAAAGCTCACGATAAATATTAAGACAATGGCACCGATTAGAGCAGGGAATACATAGAAGTCAGATACTTTCCAACCCCAGTTACCTAAAACCATGCTACCAATCCATGAGCCGACGATACCAGCGATAATATTACCTATAATTCCACCTGGAACATCTTTTCCTAAAACAACGCCCGCTAACCAACCTAACAAACCACCGATGATTAAAAACCAAATGAAACTGATCATGTTGTTCAACTCCTTTTGCAAGAATAAAAAAAGATAACGGCATCTACTTAATTATTGCCAAAAGTTTAAACAGTTAAACATTGAAATAAAAAATTTTTTAAAGTATTGTTGCGCCGAGTGTGTGTTGGAAATGTTGAAGTGCCCAGTCATGCCCAACCGCGTTAAAGCTTGCAACACCATCTTTTGGAACGGTAATCATATACCCTAAATTATATGCGTCAACAGCTGTATGTAATACACAAATATCCGTACAAACGCCTACGAGGACTACTTCTGAAATGTTTCGAGCACGCAATAAAATATCTAAATTTGTTCCCGCAAATGCGCTATAACGTGTTTTATCAAAAGAAATGACCTGATCTTTATATTTCTCATAGGCATCTTTAACCGCCCCGTACAAGTCGCGCCCTGGCGTCCCAATAATATTGTGAGGTGGGAACAGTTTCGTTTCGGGATGAAATGGATCTTGTTCAAAATGGATATCATTGGCAAATAAGACCGCGTCTTGTTGCTTAATAAACTGTTCGATTAGGGAAGTAATGGTCCCTTCAATCGCTTGTCCAGGTACACCACAAGTTAAATTTCCGTCTGTAGCAACAAAATCATACGTGTAATCAATCACGATTAAAGCTTTTTTTGACATCGAAAAACCCTCCTAAAAATGTATTGCTACTATTATGACATGTAACAAAGAATAATGGATGAAAAAAAGTTCACAATTTGTTCGAAAATTTTTGATTTTTCACCTTGTATGTTGTATAGTTTTATTAATTCAAAAGAAGAGGTGATGAACATGGACTTAGCTGTAATGAAAAAATTGAATCGCCAAGGACTTATTTTCGTTGGTATCCATAGTTTAGTTATATTGAATTTTGCCTTTGAATTAATGCTATTACACTAATAAACTTGAAAATGAAAAAATCTAAAAAGCTATTTGGGACTGACCCCCGTATATAAGACAGAGGTCAAAAAAGCATTTATCCAACCAGTTGTCGGTATTGAACCGGCGACTGGTTGTTTAATTTCGCT
>NZ_JBNNMF010000007.1:0-143807 GCF_050272495.1 Solibacillus cecembensis
GGCCGATCACCCTCTCAGGTCGGCTACGCATCGTTGCCTTGGTGAGCCGTTACCTCACCAACTAGCTAATGCGCCGCGGGCCCATCCTGTAGTGACAGCCGAAACCGTCTTTTAACATTCGACCATGAGGTCAAAAGTGTTATTCGGTATTAGCCCCGGTTTCCCGGAGTTATCCCAATCTACAGGGTAGGTTACCCACGTGTTACTCACCCGTCCGCCGCTAACTTTCAAAGGTGCAAGCACCAATGAAAGTCCGCTCGACTTGCATGTATTAGGCACGCCGCCAGCGTTCGTCCTGAGCCAGGATCAAACTCTCCATAATAGTTAGTTTGAAAGCTCATTTGCTTTGCTAGCGTATCAACATAAAGTTGATATCTATAATTTGTTTAAGTTCATCACTTAAACGTTTAAATCATTAACGTTTGCTTGTTCAGTTTTCAAGGTTCATGTTGTCGTTGTTATCAGCTTGTCACTGACGACTCTTAGAATATTACACCCAAATAAGGAATACGTCAACACTTTTTCAAAAGTTTTTTAGAATGTTTTTTATAAATCGCTTTTCTTCCTATTAATATAAAGTAATAACATTTCAGCTTTCCATCGTTAACTTTACCTTTCAAACAAAAAAATATCTCCCTTTCCAATATTATATAAACAAAATTCTATTTAGTTTTTAGAAAAATATTTTAATAATGCATATATAACCGTAAAATATCTCAATCTAAAACTCAAACTTTGAACCAAAATAATACATATCGCTACTTAAACCTATGTCTTCATTCCCTATTTCGAAACACTGTCTGATATTACAACAATTAATCGTGCTTCTTAGACCATACTCTAAAAAGACCCATAATGAATGCAACGATTGTGTAAATAATACTTCATCAAAAAATATGAACCATTGGAGTATGTGTTTATTTAATAATAATAATCCGATAACCATTGGTAATATAAGTGAAAATGTAACGAACATTTCATGATGCCTAATGATCAACTGTTTCAATAAAGGTAAGACCTAGATGCAAAGTAAGACAAAATAAAATGACAAGCTAATTAAAGAATCGGCTTGTCATTTTTAAATTTACATTAAATTATTGATGGTTTGGTTCAACATTTTGGAATATATTCATTAAGAAAATTAAAATAGCTAAAGCAAAGCCAATTCCTCCACCTGAAACACAAAACTCCATTACCCATCTCGGGAAATCTGTGTGAATTAACATCATTCCCACTAATAAAAATGGTAAAGAAATATTTTGCAACCAAAAATGAATAACTCCTAAACGGCTATTTCCTGCTTTCGGATAAATCGAATAGATGACACCAATTAGTCCTGTAGACAACCAGCCCACTACATTAATATGCGCATGTGTCGCTCCCCATTGAAGCTGAATTGTATAATGCATAAATAATCCAAACAGAATACCCATTACTAAATAAACGACCGATATTTTTACCCACTTCGCTCCCATAATAACCCTCCATTCTATTTAATCAAATTTGAATTTCTGTACTCACCTTTTTTACACCCTTATACAACTATTAATGGATTTTTTATTCCCCCCTTCTAGTAAAGATCGATTCATTTCTTTTATAATTACAAATGAAAGGAGTGTTTACACATGAAACAAACGTTTATCGACTATGTGAAGAAAATGCATAACTATTCCGAGGCGTTGTCTGTGATTTATTGGGATATGCGCACTGGGGCTCCGCGTAAAGGTTTACCACAGAGAGCAGAAGTAATCGGTACATTATCTGCTGAATTATTCACTTTACAAACGAGCGCTGAATTAGGCTCTATGTTGCAACAGCTCGAACCAGAAAAGCTAGATTTTGTAACGCGTCGTTTATATGAGGAAGTGAAAGATTCCTATGAAGAATCAAAGAAAATCCCAGCAGAAGAATTCAAAGCTTATACGATTTTAAAAGCAAAATCAGAAGCTGCTTGGGAAGAAGCAAAGGCGAAATCAGATTATCAAATTTTCCTCCCTTACTTAAAGGGAGTGATTGATTACCAAAAAAAATTCGTTCAATACTGGGGTATTAAAAACGGCTCGGCTTATAATACATTGCTTGATAAATATGAACTCGGAATGACAACCGATGTATTAGATACACTCTTTGGCGAACTAAAGGCAACCATTGTACCATTAGTAAAAGCGATCCAAGCATCACTAATTAAACCGGATACAGCCATTTTGTTTCAGCATTTCCCGAAAGCCGGGCAACGTGATGCTTCTCTGGAGCTTTTAAAACAGCTCGGTTACGATTTTGAAGCTGGCCGCTTAGACGAAACCGTTCATCCATTTATGATTGGTTTGAACAGCGGCGATATTCGCGTTACGACTAAGTATGATGAAATGGACTTTCGCTCAGCAATTTTCGGTACAATTCACGAGTGTGGGCATGCCCTTTATGAGCAAAATATTGATCCACAGCTAAATGGACTGCCTTTATCAACTGGAGCTTCCATGGGTATTCATGAGTCCCAATCATTATTTTACGAAAACTTTATCGGGCGCAATGAAAGTTTCTGGACACATAATTTTAGTATTCTACAAAAATACTCACCTGCGCAATTTGCTAATGTAGACGTGGAAGACTTCTTAAAAGCAATCAATTATTCGGAGCCATCATTTATTCGAATTGAGGCAGATGAGTTAACTTACCCGCTTCATATCATGATTCGCTATGAAATCGAACGGGAAATTTTCAACGGTGATCTAACAGCTGAAGATTTACCGAACGTTTGGAACGATAAATACGAGGAATATTTAGGTATTCGACCAGAAAATGATGCTCAAGGAATTTTACAGGACACGCACTGGAGTGGGGGGAGTTTTGGTTACTTCCCAAGCTATGCACTTGGTTTCATGTATGCTGCCCAGTGGAAACATGCCATGATTCAAGATATTCCAAATTTCGACGAATTATGCCTAAGCGGTAATTTAACTCCGATTCGCGAATGGTTAACGAAAAAAGTTCATCAATTCGGGGCATTAAAAAAACCTCATGAATTGATCCAAGAAGGCACAGGTGAAGCATTAACTGCAAAATATTTAACAGATTATTTACAGCAAAAGTATACGAAACTTTACCAACTTTAATTTTTTTCCCGAAAAAAGACCTTCTACTTATAAATAAGTAAAAGGTTAAAGGAGAAGGAGAAAAAAACGGAATAAAAACCATTTGTTTCGTGGTTCATTTATAGTTATAAAGGGCAAAGGTTAAAACTGGGTTAAAAAAACAAATTATTTTTAGTTATTTTTAAACTTTATATGTTCAATTATCTAGAGTGACATTCCAATTATAAACGTAAAAAAGGTATTTGATGGTGGGTCAAATACCTTTTTTCGACTAAAATAATTTTTGCAAAAGCTGATAACCGATTCCTTTAAACACTATATCAAGTGCCGTTGCGATTACGATCACCGCGCCCACTGCCATATATAAACTTTTTTTATTATTCATGTTGAATCCTCCGACGTTTCTGTATTCCTTCTAATCATAAGCTATTTTTCGACAAAGGCTATCTTTATTTCAGCTTTATGCGAAATGAACTCGTGCAATTGAAAAAGCACTTATACATTCCTCAGAAAGTATAAGTACCGATTAGCTACTATGCTTTGTATATTTTAACACCTGTATTTGATTACGACCATTTTCCTTTGCTTTATACAATGCTTTATCTGCTTCTTTAAATAGTTCTTTTAGTGTCGCGGGTTCCTCATTCGTATAACTTATACCTAGACTTACTTGTAAGTTTATTTTTTCGTTTGTTTCTCGAATAATAAATTCCTTTTTCGGAATACTTTCGTGAATCGAAACAATCAAATCATGTACTTGATCTTTATGATATGGAAATAATAATATAAATTCATCGCCACCATAACGAATTAGGTCCATATCCCGTTTTGGCAATTGTTTTACAACATGGGACGCAATAAATTTGAGTGCCTGATCTCCAATTAGATGACCATATTTATCATTAATCGCTTTAAATTTATCAATATCAAAAAAAGCAACTGTATAATTCATATACAAACGATTTTTTAATAGTTTATCTTCGTAAAACGCTCTATTTTTTACATTTGTTAAACGATCCGTATGCAATCGTTCCTCTAAATTTGCTGTCGTCATTTGTTCAATAATTTTCGTTCTGCGTAAACTTTCTTCAATATTGACATAGTCACGAAGCGTATTAATCATTATTTTTTGATAATAAATAACATCAGCTACTTTATCCTTCAAATTCAATACTTGTATCCAAAGCTCAAGTTCGGATAAAAAATAATATTTATTCTCCATCAAATTAAGTGCTTTATCAAAATAATGATACGCCGTCTTAAAGGTCCCATGCTGCGCCTCCACCAATGCCTTGCAAAACCAATAATGACTCTCAAGCGTTGGAACCTTTATATGAAAATTTTGCTCTTCAATTACGAGAAGATTAACTTCTGCCTTTCTAAAGTTACCCATGCGATAATACAGTTTAAACGAATTTACGTAATACACAAAAGGGATAACCGGGTCGGGAAATTTTGAATGGTCGACTAAAGTTTTTAGTTCATTTGCAAGGACTATCCCTTTTTCAAAATCACCTTTTTCATAATACGCATGCAATAAATTATTTCCTGTGCTAAAAATTTGTGTGAAAAAGTGCTTTTCCTTCGACTCTTTATACAGTTGCTCTAAATCTTCAAACGGTGTCCCAATGCCCGCTGTGTAATGAAATACCGCACGTGTAGATCGATACGAAAATTCCTCTGCATCTGTTGCATAACGGGAAATATAAGGTGATACACCTTCTAAAATCGGGAACAATTCGTCATATCGAATTGAATTTATCAAAATTCGAAGTAGGGTAATGTTAGCAGCGGTATAGGTTGGGTAATCTTCATGCTGAAATGCGCTTGTAATAACAATTTGTAGCCATTCTTCCGCTTGTTTATAATCACCGGCTAAAAGAAATTGTTGGGCACGATCATAATAATTTTGCTGTTGTTCTAACGTTAACATTTTCCCCAAAGTAAACCCTCCATTTACAGTCTACTAAACTACATAATTAATATTTACAAAAAAATTATAGAATTTTCTTACAATTGAACCCTTATTATACTATTTCTTTACACTAAATTTAGTTTATTAATCCATTTTTATGTAATCACTCTCTTTTTATCCATTATACTACTTACCTATTTTATGTAGATGCTAGTAAGTCAGATAAGTTTCTATCCAACAAAAAAGCACTTTTAAAAAATGAGCAGGCACTTTTGATAATTTTATTTTTTTAACGGTCGTTCACGTGGTGTGATGTTAATAATGTAATAACCAATGATAAGCACTAAAATAACAAGCGAAAATAACAGTGTATCCAGCGCGCTATCATGCTCGACAATAATGAGCCGAATCATCGCGGTAATACCAATATACATAAAGTATCGTAACGGAAAATGGTAATCCTCTTTGAAGTATTTAACTATCATCGTAATAAACTCAAAATACATAAAGAACACGAGAATATTTGCTAAAAAGTATTTATAATCCCGCTTTTCAGTAGATAAAACCATTTGCAAAAAATCAATAATTTCTACGAACAGCATGATGCTTAACACTAGCGCTAAAATCGTCAAGCTCATATTTAAAACGATTTGGAAGAATTGTGGCACTACTTTCTTTACATTGCGAATCCTTTTTAACTTCTCCTCCATGCACATTCCTCCATTTCATATAACAGAATATGCACCTTTTTCACATAAAAAAACGAGTACTTGCAGAATTACTAGAATTGTCACAATGAAATCGTTTACGTCCACAATCTCAAACGATTATACCTCGGTGTCATTGCGTCCAAATTTTCTTCGAGTTCGCTCAGAGGATATTAACCTAAGTTCGTCGTGTCCATCCAACAACGGGTAACTGACCTGCATCACACGGAACTCCCTTCAACAATCTTGATTTTTCTTTAATAATTTCATCTTTTCGCCATGATTAGAAATCCTAAGTCACTGTATTATTATATAATGGAATAAGATACATAAAAGGTATATTTAGGAATTACACTTAGGGGGAAACTATAAATGGACAAGAATAAAACTTTAAAAGCCTCGATTAAATACAAGGTAGGTTTTGCGTTTTTAATTGCTTTACTAATCCCTGCTTTATTAATTGCATTTACTTCTTTTTACTCGGCAAAAAGTGAAATTGAGACACAGATTCATACGAGTGAATTACAAAGTGTCGCTACTGTCGATACATTTATTGAAAAACATGTCTCCCCCATTGTTAGCGATGTCGACTATTTTGCAGGTAACTTCAAGCAAAGTAACTGGGAAACAGATGATTGGACAATCCTCCTTCAAAAGCTAGAACAATATTTCGAAACGAGTCAGGGGATTATTTCTTCTTTCGTCGGGACAAAAAATGGAGACATGATCCAGCACCCGGACCTTGGATTAATGAATAATCCGGAGTTCGATCCTCGTACACGCACATGGTATCAACAGGCTGAAGCAAACCCTGGGCAAGTGATTATTTCAAATCCTCACCAATCGGCTTCAACTGGTGATTGGGTCGTAACCATATCAAAACAACTTGCAGACGGCAGTGGTGTTTATGCTGCTAACTTAGGTATGGATGGATTATTTGAAATTATTAATAGCATTCAAGTTGGGACGACCGGCTATACTTTTTTAATGACTACAGATAAAACAATTATTGCCCATCCAACATTAGAAGGTGGGACAGATGTTTCCGCTGAAAGTTGGGCAGATCAGGTTTTAACTGTGGAAGAAGGGTCATTTGAATATGTTTTCGAAGGTGCTAATAAGCAAATGTACGTCCAAACAAACGCGCTAACAAACTGGAAAATCGGTGGTACGATGTTTACTGGCGAAGTGAATGACGCAACGAAACCGATTTTATATACGACATTACTCGTTGTCATCGGTTCATTACTTGTATTAGGGCTATTTTTAATCGTCATTATCCGTTCGATTACGAAACCTTTAGAAGAAATATCAAATGCAGCAGTTGTAATGAGTTCTGGTGATTTACGTACAAATTTATCGATTAAAAAGAATGATGAAATCGGCTTGCTAAGTCAATCATTCGGTAAAATGAGCGAAATGCTATCATCCATTATTAAGCATATCCATAATAAATCTTCCGTCATTTCTGCTTCTTCCGAGGAACTTACAGCAACTTTAACGGAAAATCGCACAGCATCCGAGCAAATTGCCCTAGCCATGAATGATGTACAAGATGGCTTTGAACAACAAACTACAAAATTATCAAAAAGCTTTAAATCTTTGAAAAAGGTGTCTAGCAATATTCACTCTATCTCAGATAATACTGTAAAAGTGACAGCGAGTGCACAAAATGCTGTAAGTGCTGCGGAGATTGGACATGATATCGTCATTTCAACGCAGCAACAAATGGCGAATATCGAGGGTACTTTCCATAAACTTTCTGCAGATATTGGCACAGTGAACACCTATGCAAATGAAATTAATGAAATTGTTAATGTGATTACGACGATTGCTGATCAAACTAATTTATTAGCCTTGAATGCATCGATTGAGGCTGCTCGTGCTGGTGAACATGGTAAAGGCTTTGCAGTTGTTGCCGAAGAAGTTCGCAAGTTAGCTGAACAAACAAATAACTCATCGATTCAAGTAAAGGGCATTATTACCGCCATTCAACGTGAGTCGTCCAAATCTGTTGATTCTATGAAAGTAAGTTTAGGGGAAGTGAATAAAGGCTTAGAAATGTTCTCTCAAACAGAAAAAAATTTCCTAGAGGTGAAAACATTCATCAGTAACTTAACCGAGCAATTACAAGAAATTCAAGATCGTGCGCATCAAATTGCAGATGATAGTGATTTTGTCGTTGGAGATATTGAAATGGTTGAGCAAATTTCCGCTAAATCGAAAAAACTTCTTGAATCCGTATCCATTTCAACAGAAGCGCAGCTATGCTCGATTGAGGAGATTTCAGCTACAGCCGAAGCATTAGAAAGTATTGTCGATGATTTACTATCGGAGGTTAGTGTTTTTAAAGTGAGTTAATTTTAACTTGCTTCAGCAAACCCTAGCTGAAGCAAGTTAATGCCCCGGCGGATGTCACAGATTTTTAGGGGATTTAAAGAGGAGGTCAGCCTAAAGGCGTCACATCGTGTGACAACGGCTGACTGACCCACGTCCTGTGGCCCTGAGCTCGAAATAAATCTGGACACAATTACGCCGAGGCCTAATTGATAAAAGCGACCCTACCATTTCAAGTAGGCGTCGCTCTTTTTAGGAAAACTATAAATATCCGAATATTCAATCTATATATTTACATCTATTATTTTTGACACTATAATAAAAGCAAAGAGGTGATTGAATGAAAACTTTTTTAGTAATAATTACTACTGCGGATGATCAGCGTCTTCATTTTCACACAAACAATGACACACTCATTATTTCTATGCACCACGCCAACACAAAACCACTTGATATCCAAACGGTTAAAACATTTACCTCAGAGGAGCTTTTCATCATTGAGGCTTATTTAGATGGGGCAAAATCCTGCGAAATTAAGAATAACATCACACAAAAATCCTTTAAACTCCCTTAACCTCTATAGCGCTGCACGAATATCCCCCTTCATCAGTTTCTCTATTTGAAAAAAACTCATAGAATGCAAAAATCCACGCAAATACAACGAAGGTCAAATTGAACCTCTAGCCGTGGTATTGTTACGTGGATTTTTTTACTTTAACTTGTCTACAAAATGCTTTAATAATCTTGCGGTTAAACCCCATATTGTATAGTTTCCATATTCGAAAAACCATTCTTCCATATAGTTCGTCCGCCACTGATAGTTTTCCCCATTAGCGATCTTCTCATATGGGAAATCCGCTGGAGGCTTTGGTTCAACTGCTACATAATGAATATAAGGCTCGTGCTCAAGCAACCATTTCATCGGTACCATAAAAACTTCCTCTACCTCATCTTTGTTATACGTATGAAGCTGCGATTCTTCAATAATCCCGATAAATGGATAGACAACAAAGGACGGAGATAACACAAATGGACTGAGTTTCCCTAAAACCTCGATTGTTTTTGGATCGACACCTAGTTCTTCTGATGTTTCTCGTAAGGCTGCTGCTAGTGGTGATGCGTCAGTTGCATCAATTTTCCCACCTGGAAAACTAATATCTCCCGGCTGCTTTCTCATCGTAAAGGCACGTACTTCAAACAATACATGCCATTCACCATGAACCTGTACCAATGGAATTAATACAGCCGAGCGAAAAGCAGACTCCTCACCTAAAAATAATGGTTGTGGCCCATCTAACTGTCCTTTCAACTTACCTAAAAACATAAAATTCTCCACCTTATTTCTTTCTGCTCCTATCGTAACATGAATGGGCTATTGTTTAAAAAGACAAACGATTACAATGATTTTCTATTTTTCGCAATCGCTCGTTGCTTCATAATCAGTTTGAAAATATAAAAGAAAATAGGAATACTAAATGGAATACACATGACAATCATTAATGCATACACTAAGTTTTCTTCCATCCATTCCAACTGCCCTAACGATATTCCGGCACCAAACCACAGAACTAACCAGAAGAATCCACCTATACTATTGGCGGTTAAAAAGCTTCGAAATGAATAATTTGTATATGCACAAACAAATGGGACTGTTGTACGCATCAGTGGGATAAATCGAGAAAAAATAATGACGATTTCCCCGCGCCGTTGAACCAATTGCTCTGTTTTTGTAATGGTGTCCGTAGAAATAAATCGGCTCACCATCTTCACGCCAAATTTTTTCCGAAATAATATGCCTAGGAAAAAATTATGCGCATCCCCCGCAATTGTTGCTACGAGAAGCGATCCAAATAAAATCCACCCATTTAATTCACCAAGCGCCACTAACATGGCCGCCGCAAAAACAAGGGCATCACCTGGTAAGAAGGTAAAGATGATAAAAGCGGTCTTACTAAATATAATGAGGAACAAAATAATATAAATAAACGTGCCATACTGCTGCAACATAGAATCCAAGAACAGTTCAATACTGTGAATTGCTTGAGCTAAACCTACCAACTTTTCCGCTCATCCCCTTAATGTTATTTTTTAATCCAATGGGTATTCCCGAACGAGTACATACAGGATAAATAAAAAGAAAATCCCATAATCAAACTTGTTGATTACGGGAATAAACATCGTCTCTATTATGTTACTATCATCATACCAAAAAATGACTCAATAATACATTTTTTGTGGTTTATATGCGGGTAGCTGAATCAAGTTAAAAAGACCACACATACTTAAAAAAGTTTGTGCAGTCCATAATAGGTATATTTTTCGTTAATTTAAAAAATTCGAATCAAGATAGATGAATCGTTTTTATATGCTGCATATTGTAATGGATCATATTCTCCCTCGCTGGTTGAAATACTACCATCGTTCCTTTAACCTCGGATATAATGCCTGTAAAATTGTTCTTTTCCCCAATATTTAATACGGTCAATTTATTTTTTAACGTTCCCATTTGTGCTTCAAACGTGCTTTGGAAAATTTCGTTACTCGCATGGATTGAAAACTCATCGTCAGATAATCGATATGGTTTTTGGTTTTGGTTATATGGAACGAGTGTTTTTAAATGCTGAATGGGAATAAACATCTGCTTATAAATAGGAGATTGGAATACAATATAATCCTGTAAAACATTAGAAATATATCCGTGCAATGGCTGGTTATTCAACACACGAATTTCTAAATAGCCCCCTAATGTCTTCGCAAGCACTTTTAAGAGCGTCATTTCTTCCTTTGTACCATTGAAAATTTTATCCTGTGTTAAAGTTGAAGGTATTTCGAGTCCATCTTCATTGGAATTATCAATTGTTATTTCATGAATATGACAAACAGGAATGTAAAGGAATTCCTCCCCATCAAATAAAACAACCATTTCGCTACTGTTATCAATAATTTTTCCTTTGAGGACCTTTTTCCCCGTAATCTCCATTTTCACAACTTCTTTATCGAAATTTTGAAATAGATTTTTCAAAACCTTTCCTCCTTTTATTCAATACCTCCAAAAACATCCATTATAATGAAGGATGTTTTGGCTGTCACTAACTGAAATTCATTTCCCACCTACTCATTGGACTTCACCCTTCACATTCCTTGGGGCTGGGACGCTTCTTTTAGGAAACTGTTAAAAATATATGATGGCTATGTGCATAGTAGACCGATTATTATTGATGCATTCAATTTCTTAAAGAAAAGCAAATGGTCCGGTTCATTTATTCTAATCCCCCTTCCAAACATGGATATCATGTAAAACCGTAAGCACTTTTACTTATGATAAGCGCAGTAAAAGAAGCGCCTAGTTTAGTAGTTTGTGCGCCTCGATGTTTAGATTTCAATAAATAGATTCAATAATATTTTATTAAAATAGGTACTAAGCCAAGCGAGGATTCACCTATGTACATATAAATAAGTGGAAGGAGAAATTCAATAGGTTAGCTAGGAGAGGTGGTATAGGCGGTTTTAATATAAAGGGAAAGTCTACATCAATGTAGATAAACGGCATTTGGAAATACGTCAGAAAGGAGGAAAAACTATGCAACCAATGGCTTGGATAACCATTTTAGCATTTCTTTTTACACTAATATTTATACTTTGGAGACCTAGAGGCATGAATGAAGCAATACCTGCCACAATCGGTGCAATTGTTGTCATCATAAGCGGGAGTGTTACGCTGAGCGAGCTCGGTATAATTGCTGAAACAATCAGTGGCGCAGCAATAACCATTATGGCGACGATTGTTATGGCCATCGTCTTAGAAAGTTTCGGATTTTTTAACTGGGTAGCTGAAAGGCTGGCTGAAAAAGCGCGCGGGTCAGGTATTCGATTGTTTTGGTATGTGAATCTTTTATGTTTCCTTATGACACTCTTTTTCAATAATGATGGCAGTATTTTAATAACCACGCCTATTTTAGTTATGTTATTAAACAATATGAATTTAAAGAATCACCAAAAGATTCCATACTTATTATCTGGCGCATTAATCGCAACGGCTTCCAGCGCTCCAATTGGCGTAAGCAATATTGTGAATTTAATTGCTTTAAAAATTGTAAATATGAGTTTGTATTCCCATGCAGCAATGATGTTTGTTCCCGCAACGCTCGGTTTATTGCTTTTAGTCGGTCTTTTATTTTTAAAACTTAGGAAGGATATACCTAAGATCATTCCTACAAACGTAAAAGGCATATCGCTCCCGTCTTATCATCCACTCATGCAAAATACCATTTATAACTCAGGAGCAGATCGTTCAAAGTTTATGCGCAACATCTTATTTTTCGTCTTCGCTGTACGTATTAGCCTTTTTTTCGCTTCATACGTTAACATTCCGGTCTCTCTTATGGCCGTATTGGGTTCCTTAGTACTTTTAGGTTGGCGATGGATTTATTTAAAAATATCCCCTGGAGATATGTTGAAAAAAACACCGTGGTACATTATCATCTTTGCGTTTAGTATGTACGTTATTATATATGGGTTGAACAATATTGGTTTAACAGAATGGCTGATTGGATTTATGCGTCCTTTAGTTACAGGGAACTTACTTCATACAAGTGTGATGATGGGGATACTGCTATCCGTACTCTCTAATGTATTTAATAATCATCCCGCACTAATGGTCGGGACGCTTACGCTTATGAACATGGATTTAGATCCACTTTCTTTGAAGGTTGCCTATTTGGCAAATGTAGTTGGTAGTGATGTTGGTGCATTACTTATTCCGATGGGAACACTAGCTACACTCATGTGGATGCATATTGTCAGAAAAGGTAATGTAAAAATTACTTGGTGGCAATATATAAAGGTTACAATTGTTGTTATACCACCAACCGTATTGTTTACATTAGTATTGTTATATTATTGGGTTACTTGGTTATTTTGACTTCCTGAGTAAACACGATATAAAGCCATCTATCCTGATTTTTCATGGGTAGATGGCTTTTTGTAATATTCCCCAACCAAAGCAAGTAGTTATGTAAATGGAGTCAAGTATTTCCGGTCTGATTGTTAATTTGTTCCCCCACATAAGAAAAGCACTTCCTCCATTTGATATGTCTATCGTATCGGAAGTGCCATGAAAATTATATACGTTATATGGTTACGGGGATGCTGTTAAATAATTACGACTAACATGACCGTATTTCTATCCTATATTCACATCAGCTGCATTATGTTTGATCATGGTTGATTGTGGAGACTTAATCTTGATGTCTTCCCCCTGCTCGTTAGGTGTTGCAACAAAAATTTTATAAATTAACCCTCCAACGACAGTAAAGTAAAGGAGCATGATCACATTCCTTCCTCCTTTCTTTAACTAGGTTTAGTATGATGATTCAATGTCATCTAACTACTCAACAGTAAATTATACAAAATCAACGTCTTCTGCGAGGGCGCAAATTATCCCCTGTATTTTTCGCTTCTCCATCCGTTTCCGGTGCATTACTTTCAGCCGCATTTGTTGCTGTAGTATCATTCGTTGTTTCGCTGGCCGCTACATTATTACTTGCTTTATTATCATTTGCCGAATTATTGCTTGATTCGTTACTTTTTGCTTTTTCACTATTTCCTTCACTTGCTTTTCCTTTTTCATCTTTCCCTTTTCCTTTATCCTCTTTTTTACTAGTCGTCCCTAAACTAATATTGCGAACATGGAACATAGCAAGACGTATTACTTCACCTTCAGCAAAAATAGTAATATATTCGTCTGTAACTTCATTCATAATTCCTTCTATCATTTCAGGTCCACCACGGTTCACTTTAACCCATTGGTAACGTAAACTGTCGACAATGGATTTAAAATCAGATGCAAGTGCATAAGAATTCGCCGCTGGATCTTTAGCGTTAAACTCCATCCCATCTCTTGAATTTATCGTAATACTTTTAACATGTTGCATTTTATAATAAATAATCCCGTCTTTTTCAGTGAGCATTACGAAATGATCGTCTTCAGCAGCCATTAACTTGCCGATCCGTGATTCAGGTCCTCCACGATCCACCCTTACAACTTTATTCATTAATGAAAGAAGCAGATTTTTATTCATTATTTAACCTCCTATTTTTATTACCTTGCTTGCTATCTATATGTGTATTTAAATAAATTACATATGGGAATTGCCTATTTATTTGAAAATTCACTAACCGCCTTCTACTAGTTCATCCATAAAAAAAAGCACACCTAGCCAGATGTGCGCCGCTTAATATATCTTTATTCTATGAAAGGGTCCGGGATTAATAGTAGTACTCTATTTTTCAATAGTGGGATATTTCCTTCCTTTTCAATCAAGGAATAATTGCATTGGAAATTTCAAGTAGCTCTTTCAAAGAAATTTTTTCACTATAAATTAACGTATTTCGGATGGAAACTAACAAATTCCCCTCTTGTCGTTCATATACGAAATACAGCTGTTGTTGGAATTCACTATAATAATAATCAAGTCCATTCTCATTCAGTTGCACATAGCTCGATAAATCTTGCGTTGTAGACATTCCCTCACCAATTGTTTGCACCCAAATCTCTAGATTAAACTTATCATTTAACCCTTGATAATCAAGGCGAACTTGATCGATTTCATTTGATAGTTCTCTCTCTTTCGTAATATACGGGACATTTAGCTGCAACGCCTCCTTGTACATTTCTTCCGCTCGCGCAATTATGGCGTCCAAACTTTCTTCAGGAAATTCATAATAGTATTGGGCATTTTCAAATAAATACGTTCCATTTACGCTCTCTTTAAAGTTTAAAGGGGCAAAAAACTCAAGGGGCATCTCAGAAAAACTTTTAAATTCCTTGTAATTAATCAGATTTGTTACTGCTGAAATTCCTAAAGCTTCATACGTCTCCACATCTAAAAAGGTGATAAATTTTCCTTCTGGGACTTCTTTGTGTATCCTATCCAATAAGCTTCGGTTTTTCCCCATCAATTCATCATATGAAAAATGAGAAGCCGCTTCATCTTCATTCATCTCCGTCATTTCAAATACAGATTTTCCATTATTAAAAAAGTGCAATCCTGTCCATTCCATCGCAATAACGACCGTTCCAGACAAAGTGATGACAAAAAGGGCGATAAGTAATGAAGGGGCTATTCTTAACTTTTTGGAAGTTCGAATAGACCTTTCTTTCGACATAGCTGGCTTTTCTAGCGATTCAATCCGTACTGCTTCTTGTTTTAATCTTTGTTCAAACTGTTCGTATGATTTGATTTTCTCCTTCATTGCCAAGCGCTCCTTTCAATGGTTTTCCGTATTTTCTCTTTTATTCGTTCATACCTTTTTCGAGCCGTAGAAGGCGAAATTGATAAAATAGTCGCGATTTCATCAAATGATTTATCTTCAACAATTCGCAGGACAATTAATGCCCGTTCAGATGGTTTTAAGTGAATTAAAATCGCATTCAGCTCTAAATCTTCTTCGTCTGTCTGAACATATTCAACATTTGTCGTTTCGATAAAAGGAATGAATTGCAATAACCTTTTCCGTTTCACTTTATTCATACAATGGTGGTAAGCAATTTTGTACAACCAGGCATTTTTATTTTCAATATTTAATAACTCTGTACTTTCTACTACCTTCATAAATATTTCCTGTGTTGCATCTTCTGCATCATGTAAATTTCTCAAAATGCTATAACAGTAGTGGTAAATTTTATCGTTGTATTGCGCAAATAACTGTTCCTTTAGTTGGCTACCGTCTATTTCTGAACGATATGCCCATGTTTTCGAATACATATGCGCCCCCCTCTCTATTAAATAAGACAATTAACGCGCGCTTTTTGTGACAATATTTTCTAACCTATTTTATTGTAATGGAAATGTCGTTCAATCGGCTTTACAAAATGCTAGCCGTCCCACTTAGGCACGCATCATTTCTATACGGCATATGATAGGGCATATTACGAAGAGAGAGAAGGATGGCTGAATGAAATGGATTCGTTACCTCTGCCTATTTGGTGTCATAATGTTAGTCGTTGGCTGTGGCGATAAAGAAATGCAGGATGTGAAGATTGGTGAAGTGACAAGATCCATTTTCTACGCACCACTCTATGCTGCGATTGAAGAAGGCTTTTTTGAAGAGGAAGGCTTAAACATCGAATTATCCACGATTCCTGGTGGTGATAAAACGATGACTGCACTTCTTTCTGATGGTATTGATATCGCATTAATTGGTGCTGAAACATCCATTTATGTGGCGGGTCAAAATCCAAATGATGTCGTTGTTAACTTTGCACAATTAACACAAACAGATGGGACGTTTTTAGTAGCACGGGAAGATGTTGAAAACTTCGATTGGGAGATGTTAAAAGGTAGTACGTTTTTAGGGCAACGTGTTGGAGGCATGCCGCAAATGGCTGGGGAATTCGTGTTGAAAGGTCATGATATTGACCCGCAGAATGATTTAACCCTTATTCAAAATATTGATTTTGCGAATATTGCGAACGCCTTTGCTTCAGGTACAGGGGATTACGTGCAATTATTCGAACCGACAGCGAGTATTTTTGAACAACAAGGCACAGGTAAAATCGTTGCATCATTCGGTGAAGAACTAGGTCGTATTCCGTATACTGGGTTTATGGCAAAAGAAAGCAAGTTTGATAAAGATAAAGAAATGATTGAAAGCTTTACAAAAGCATTATATAAAGCGCAAAACTGGGTGTATGAACAACCTGCTGCAGATGTTGCGAAATCAATTGCTCCTTACTTTGAAGATACGGACCTTGCCCTTATTGAAAAAGTAGTAACACGCTATCGTGACCAACAATCCTATGCAACAGATCCGATCATTGATGAAGAAGAATTCCAAAATCTTTTAAATGTCATGACGGAGGCTGGTGTACTTGAATATGATGCAAAATATGAAGAACTTGTAAATCGATCATTTTCTGATAAGGTCGTGAAATAAATGGCCTTTATTGACGTTTGTAATATTCAGCATCATTTTTTTAATGATCACTCCTATACAACTGCACTAAAAGATATTTCATTTTCGATCAATGAAGGCGAATTTATATCTTTTATTGGACCAAGTGGGTGCGGTAAATCAACGCTTCTTTCCATCATCGCGGGATTAATTGAACCGACTTCTGGAGTTATTACACATGAAGCCCCTTCGATTGACATTGGCTACATGCTCCAGCAAGATTTTTTATTCCCGTGGAAAACGATTGAGGAAAATATTTCGCTTGGATTGACGATTTTAAATAAAGATGAAGGGCAAATTGTTGAGGACCTATTAAAGCAATTCCGCCTATCTCATACTGCTAAACTCTACCCCCAGCAACTATCTGGGGGTATGCGTCAACGGATTGCTCTTGCAAGAACACTCGCTGTGAATCCAACATTGCTTCTACTAGATGAACCCTTTTCCGCGCTTGATTTCCACTCGAAGCTCGACCTAGAGAATTTTGTTTCCGAAACATTAAAGCAGTTTTCTAAAACCGCTATTTTAGTCACTCATGATATCGGCGAGGCCATTGCAATGAGCGATAAAGTTTACTTGTTTAGCAATCGACCTGGTACCATTCTCAAGTCCTTTACCATTCCGGACGAAATACGAAATTTAGTACCATTCGATGCACGAAACGCCCCAGAATACCAACCTATATTCCAAACCATTTGGAAGGAGCTTGAAGCCAATGGATACGGAAACGTTACATGAACAATTTAAACGAAAGCGGCGGCTTGAATCACGTAAAATACTGCTGTTTCAACTACTTTTACTCGTCCTAATTTTTCTATTTTGGCAAATCACTACACACTACAGAATTCTCGATCCACTCATTTTTAGTAGCCCTCTTGCCGTTGCGAAATTGCTTGTCACAAAAGTGATGGACGCTACACTCTTCCCTCACGTATGGTTCACACTAATGGAAACCGTTATCGGATTTTTGTTAGGCACACTTTTAGGAACCTTAATTGCCATTTCCTTGTGGTCCTCTATAACTGTCGCAAAAGTTATGGATCCGTACCTCGTTGTTTTAAATGCGATGCCAAAAGTCGCGCTTGGGCCAATGATTCTCGTTATTTTTGGTCCGAACGTTTTATCAGTCATTGTGATGGCAATCTCCATTTCTGTCATCGTTTCAACAATTGTCATTTTTTCTGCATTCCAACAAGTAAATGAAAATTACTTAAAAGTTATGCAACTATTCAATGCGAGTAAGGCTCAAACATTTAAACATGTCGTTCTTCCTGCCTCCATCCCAACAATTATATCCACGTTAAAGGTAAATGTCGGATTGAGCTGGGTTGGGGTCATTGTCGGTGAGTTTTTAGTTTCGTCAAAGGGGCTTGGCTATTTAATCATTTCGGGTTTCCAAATTTTCAATTTCAATCTCGTGTTTTTATCACTTATTATGATTGTGATTTTGGCAACGATTATGTATAAGTGTGTGGAAATGATTGAACGATTTTTGTTGAAAAAATTTAATTTTTAATAGGAAAAAGCTTAGGGAACGGTTCCTCTAAGCTTTTTTGTGGCTATCCGTCACATTTTGATTTATATCCGTCTACCACGTAAATTAAGAACTATGCTGCAACATCCGATTTAACGATAAAATTGCTTCTTGCGTTGTCAGCTCATCCACTTCAATAACATTTCCTTGTTTCCCATGTTCAATTGTTTCAAGCGCCCATAACAAATGCGGCAAATCAATTCGATTCATCGTTAAGCACGGACACATATTCTCATTTAATGAAATAATATGCTTGTCGGGATGATTAGCAATTAAACGCTTCACAAGATTCATTTCCGTACCGATTGCCCAGCTTGATCCAGCGGGCGCATTATCAATGACATCACAAATGTATTTTGTAGAGCCAAAGTCATCTGATAGTGCCACAACCTCTCGTGAACATTCAGGGTGTACAAGTATATTCATGTCCGGATACTTTTTTCGCACTTCACGAATATTGTAAATGGTAAAGCCTTCATGCACAGAGCAGTGACCCTTCCATAAAATTACTTTAATTTGTTCGATGTCGTCCCCTTCAAATTCCAGTTCCCCTTTAATCGGATTCCATATCGCCATTTGATCAAGTGGAACACCTAAATCAAACGCCGTATTACGCCCTAAATGTTGATCTGGTAAGAAGAAAAGACGTTCCTTTTGCGTAAATGCCCACTCTACAAGTGTTTTGGCATTGGAACTTGTGACACAAGCCCCGCCATTGCGCCCTGTAAATGCTTTAATTGCCGCAGTTGAATTGACATATGTTAACGGAATAATTGTATCGCCAAATAATTTTTGTAGTTCTACCCACGCTTCTTCCGTTTGATAAATATTCGCCATATCTGCCATCGAACAGCCCGCGCGCATATCTGGTAAATAAACAACCTGCCCATCTTCCGTTAGCATATCCGCCGTTTCTGCCATAAAATGAACACCGCAAAAAACAATATGTTTTGCCTTTTTATTCGCCGCTGCTACTTGCGCAAGCTGCAAAGAGTCCCCTACCGTATCCGCAAATTGAATGACTTCATCCCGTTGGTAATGGTGACCTGGGATAAATAAATCTTCACCTAATTTTTCTTTAATTGCATGAATGCGATTTTTCATTTCTGAATTTGTTAATGTTTTATATTGTTCCGGCAGCATGGAACTATCCATAAATTTAGCGAGCACCAATTGTCACCGCTCCTTTCTGTTCTACTAGTGCACTAATATCTAACGCAGTAACCGAATGTGTTAGTGCACCTAATGATATCCACTGCACACCGGATTGTGCGTAACTTCGTAAATTGTCGAGTGTAATGCCTCCACTCGCTTCCGTTGCGATATGTGCTGGTACAAGTGGTAGCCAGTTTTTAATTTCCTCTGGTGTACGATTATCAAACATAATAATGTCCGCACCTGCTGCTATGGCTTCGATTAATTGCTCTTTCGTTTCAATTTCTACTTCGATTTTCACGGTATGTCCGATTTTCCCGCGTGCTGTTTGAACTGCCTCAGTAATCCCACCAGCAAAAGATATATGATTATCCTTTAACATGATCGCGTCATATAAACCACTGCGATGATTGTATGCACCACCTGCACGTACAGCGTATTTATCCAGCATTCGTAAACCCGGAATCGTTTTACGCGTATCACAAATATGAGCATCCGTTCCTTGCGTTAATTGCACAGCTGCATATGCTTGTGTCGCAATGCCACTCATACGTTGAATACAATTTAAAATGACACGCTCTCCTGTTAGAAGACTGCGTAAAGAACCTTCAATACGGGCAATTTGCTCCCCATTTTGAACTTTTTCACCATCTTCTTTGAAAACTGTTACGTGCAAATTCGGGTCCAGTAAAGGAAAGCCGATTTCAATAATTTGTTTGCCGCAAAAAATACCCTCTTGTTTGGCGTAAAACGTGAAAGCCCCTTGCTCTATCGCACTAAATATGGACTCACTTGAAAGATCCCCATCCCCTATATCCTCATTGAAAAACTGCTTTAACATCTCTTTTAATTTGATTGTATTCATATAAAGTATCCCTCACATTCACATTGCCTTGTTGAAAGACAATCCATTTTTTTGCCCATTCTGACTGTTGTTGCTTATATTCCCTTCGGATATGTGCCCCGCGTGATTCTGTTCTTAAAAGTGCTGCTTGTACAATTAACGAAGCGGTCACATGCATAAAATACAGCTCAATCTGTTCTTGATTAGCATTGGATAAGTCTATTTGCTGCCAAGCTGTCCGGAGTTGTGCCAATAAAATTTGCAATGCCTCGGTAGAACGTACAATCCCCGCTGCTTCCAACATCGATTTTTGCAACTGCTCCTTTTGTAAAAGTGGAGGAAAATCCGTTGCTACTGGACGCGCTACTAACATAAAATTACGCTGTTTTGTCCCGGTTTGTACTAAATGTTCCGCCATTAAATGCCCAAACGTAATCCCTTCTAATAAAGAATTACTCGCTAAACGATTCGCACCATGTACACCAGTACAAGCAACTTCACCAACCGCAAATAACCGGGGAATGGATGTTTCACCTTTTGCCGTTGCTACAATGCCCCCCATTAAAAAATGACTGCCCGGTGCCACTGGAATTTTGCCCTTTGTTAAATCAATTTGCTCGTTTTGACAAAGCTTTGTAATGGTCGGAAATTTCTTATCAAAAGATTCAATCATTGAAATATCGAGAAATACCTCTTCGCCTTCTGCACGCATTTTATACATTTCATATGCGGTAATATGACGTGGAGCCAAATCACCTAATGGATGTTTGCCTTCCATAATTGGCTTATTATGACGATTTACAAATCGTGCACCTGCACCTCGAACAGCTTCCGAAACTAGACCACGTGCCCCATTTACATACAGGAGGCTCGGATGAAATTGGACAAACTCCATATCCGTTACTTCTGCACCCGCTAAGTAAGCTAAAGCAATGCCATCCCCGTAACTATTTGATTGGTTGGATGTACAGCTATATAAAGCACCTGCCCCACCTGTAGCCAAAATAATATACGAGGCGTAATATGTTTTATCCCCTTCTGCTGTTTTGACACGCACTCCGCAACATTCCCCATCACAATTCAATAACAGTTCATATGCAAATTCATACGTATTCATGACAAGTTGATGTATTTTACGGGAACCTTCTATATAATAGTCAATTATTTTTTCCCCCGTTGCATCGCCACCTGCATGTACAATTCGGTGTCTACTATGCGCCCCTTCTAAACCGAGCGATAATTCCCCTTCATCTGTATAATCAGCAGGAAACCCATTGTTCAATAATTGCTTTACATAATTCGCACCGTGTTCTACTAAAGTTTTTACGTTTTCTTCATGATGATGATATTCACCCGCAGCTAGTGTGTCTTCTATATGTAATGTCAGATGATCATTGGCGGTCATAACGGCTGCAATTCCGCCTTGTGCTTTATAAGAACTACTCATTGTAAAATCAGCTTTTGTTAATAGATGAACCTTAAAATGATGCCCAAGTTTTTGTGCGGCTTGCAATGCTGCAATGCCACCTCCAAGTATGACGATGTCTGTTTGAATGTTTATACAACGCACCCACTTTACAGTTGTCTTGACACACATCTTTGCATAAAATAGAGAAATAGACAAGTATTTCTTATCTTTTAGAAACGGGGAAAATAAATGACTTATTTAGATTATGCGGCGTCTACACCGATGACGAAGCAAGCGATAGATGCTTATGTAGAAGTAGCAACAAAAATATACGGAAATCCTTCGAGTTTACATGATGCAGGTGGACAAGCGGCGAGTGCGGTAGCTTGGGCACGAGGTGTCATTGCTCGCAAACTTGGCGTGCATTCAGATGGGGTGATCTTTACAGGGAGCGGTACAGAGGCAAATATTGTAGCCATTTTATCTTTAGCTCGTAGTGAAAAAAGAGGACGTCATATTATTACATCCATGGCGGAGCATACTTCTGTCCACGCGGCGATGAATACGTTAGAAAGAGAAGGTTTTGAGGTAACTCGTCTGCCTTTAACAGCAGGCGGGGTCATAGATATGAATGTTTTGGAGAAAGCGATTCGTCCTGATACAACATTAATTTCGATTCAGCATGTCAATTCAGAAATTGGAACAATCCAACCGATTGCGAAAATTGCACAACTCGCAAAAGCTCACGGCATTTTATATCATGTCGACTGCGTTCAATCATTTTGTAAGCTAGTTGTCTCTTTTGATGCACGCCTTGCAGATGCAATTTCTGTTTCCGCGCATAAAGTTGGCGGTCCTAAAGGTTGCGGTGCGGTTTACTTAAATCCATTTGTACGTGCCTTACCTATTTTCCCAGGAGTAACGCATGAGCGTGGATTACGCGGCGGAACATTAGATACGCCCGCGTTAGTCGCTTTTGCTGTCGCAGTGGAACAGTATACATATGATATGGACAAGCAATGGAAATTACGTGAAAATCTCCTACACATGCTACCGGGAGATGCGTTTCAAGTAATTGAAGGACAAGCAGAAAGTCAGTTACCGAATATTGTCGGCATTTGCAAAACTGGTATGGAAGGACAATTGGTTATGCTCAAGCTCAATGAACAAAATTTCCATATTTCAACTGGCAGTGCGTGTGATATAAACAACGCTTCAGGAACGAAAGCCATTTTAGCAATGGGCAAAACGATCACAGAAGCGCGGCAATTTTTTAGGATATCCTTTGGAGCTGCTACACAGATGGATGAGGTTGTGTTGTGTGGGGAGGCTTTGCGGAATTTGTATAATGAATAAATACATTTGAGTGTATAAGTTAGAAAGTTCTTTATGCAAGCTAGTACCTTGAAGTCTGGTAGTTCTAGAGCTTTCTGCATTTGGTGAGTGACGGTAGAATCTTATTGCTGTTTATATCCCCGGTACAATATGTTTATATACGTTGCAGATGCGTATTTTTAAAAGTATCCTCGTATTTCAAACCAAATCCAAAGCAACGATCCATCAAAATATGCGCAGTCCAAATTAAAGAGAACATTACTACTAACTCATTTGAACTACTAAACGAAACGATTAATAAAAGGAACGGTATGATGAGAGTATGACCAAAGTTATAAATGACAGCACCGATTTTTTTGTTCATTGCATAACCAACCATCGTTAAATCCGGCACTAATAATAAAATGAAAAATAACCAAAGTGAAAAATCTAGTCGCATATAAATAAACAATAACAGTAAAAAGGCAATGCCATATTCCACTCGGATGAATAGTTTAATCATATCGCACATCCTTTAGATGACTTCGATTAAAAAGTTCCTCTACTGATTGATTAATAATCATTTGATTTTCCGAATACTTCTCCTCTTGGATTAACTGTTTGGCCATTTCAAGCGTTTGCATCGCATGTTGATAAAACTCAATTCTGTCCGTTATTTGCTGCAGTTTTTGATTGAATATAGACACCGTTGCTTGATTACATTCTGGTGTAATTTGCTCCATCTTCAAACCACTTAACTGATATATTTCTTGCAACGTAAAATCAAGCTGCTTTAATACAATAATCATTTTTAATTGATCCGCACAGCTTTCATCGTACTGTCGATAGCCATTTTCCAATCTTTTCGGTTGAAGTAAACCTTCCTTTTCATAATAACGAATTGTATCTATTGGAACGTTGAACTTTTTCGAGAACGCTTTTATTTGCATATTCATCACCTCCATACAACGATAACATTGAAGCTTACTCTAGGGTCAATGTATTTAATTAAAGTTTTTTAATAGTAGCAACTATTTCCTTATACAAGGAAAATGGTAAAATTGAAGTATTTAAAGGTGGTTTTCCTATGGTATTTAAATCAAAAGTTGATGTTTGGATGGCGGCTATTTTTATTTGCGTTCCTGCCTTAATGGTTTATGGAGCTATTACGGAGCCTGATATCGTTATAATAGTTGTTACAATTGCTTTAATTGCACTATTGGCTACGTTATTTTTCGGTACAAAATACGTCATTATTGGTAATGAGTTAATCGTCCATGGTGGGATTACAAAAACAAAGATTACTATTGCACAAATCCGTAGCTTGCGCCCATCAAAAAATCCTTTGTCTGCGCCAGCAATGTCTATAGACCGAATTGAAATTACATTTGATCCAGATATGCAAGTAACACTCGTTTCACCAAAAGATAAAGAATTATTTGTAAAAAAGTTATTAGAAGTTAACTCAACGATTAAGCTTCTTCCGTAAAAAAATCCGCGTACAAGCTACTTTGCCTGTCGCGGATTTTAAAAATACGTTTTATATTCTTTATTTCCATGTCGCCTACAACCGAATAACTAGCAGCCTCCATTGAGTAAAAGTTATAAATTGAATAACGTTTCATTGCCGGTCGCCTATTTCCACTTCAATTGATATTCATGCAAATACATGCCATAATAACGCACCGTAAATCCTTCATGTAGCATTTCCAACGGTGGCTGACGGAGAGCAAATCCAAAATCTGAGTTTGGTCCACTGCCTGTTTGCCCAATTTGTAAAGTTTCATTATTCGGGGTTGTCGCTTCATAATTACTATGTCCAGAATTACGAGTAATTGAACCACCTGGATGAAGTATACCGCTATACAAAAAATTCCCTTCTAATAATGGTAAATCATGATCTGTCGTAAAACTAAAGGATAACTCATCTTCATCCAAATGTACCCATTCTAAAATAATTTTAGTATGATGCTCGTCGTACATTACTTCATTCAATACCTTTTCACTACCCATTTCAATATCGTACATTTCTGGTGCGATAAACATTTCAACTGGAATTGTATTTTCTGATACGTGTACATTATAACCGCGAGAGTGTGACACATTTTTTAAAACAGCTGACGATGAAAACACAAAATAATAGAACAGTCCTAGTAACGTAACGCATCCCAGCACAATTAGTATGCCCTTTTTCCGTCCGCTCATTTCCCCACCTCATTCATTAAAGAACATCTTTACCATTTATTATAGCACCTTATCTCAATTTTCTGATAAAATCATATATAGGGAGAATCGGGGCATTTTCCAAAGTCCAACTACTAATAAGGGGTGTATGTATTGAGTATTGCAGAAAAACTACAAGCGAATTTTAATGAAATGGTCGACATTCGGAGACATTTACACATGTATCCGGAGCTTTCCTTTAAAGAAGTGAACACACCAAAGTTAATTGCAGAAAAGCTTGCATCCTTTGGCATTGAAGTAAAAGAAAATGTTGGTGGTAATGGGGTTGTTGGTTTCTTAAAGGGCGCATTTGACGGTCCGACGATTGCATTACGTGCCGATTTTGATGCACTGCCAATTCAGGATGAAAAGGAAGTTGCCTATAAATCCAAAATTGATGGGGTAAGCCATGCTTGTGGTCATGATATTCATACTGCCGCGCTTCTAGGCTTAGCAAAAGCACTATCTGATGCCCGTGATTCATTGCACGGAAACGTTGTGTTCATCCACCAGTTTGCTGAAGAGGTTGTTCCAGGTGGTGCAAAGGCGATGGTTGAGGCTGGTTGCTTAGATGGTGTAGATTACGTATACGGTTCACATGTTTCTTCTTGGAGCGAGCTGGGTACCGTACTATTTTGTGAAGGCTACGCAATGGCTGCGGCAGACTTTTTTGAGCTAACAATTCAAGGGAAAGGCGGTCATGGTGCATCTCCGCATGAAACGATTGACCCGATTGTTGCAGCAGCACAATTTGTTTTTGGAGTACAGCCAATCGTAAGCCGCAATACCGATCCAATTCAATCAGCAGTTATTACAGTTGGAAAAATTGAAAGTGGTACGGTCGGCAATGTTATTCCAGACAAAGCTTATTTAATGGGAACTGTGCGTACATTTAATCCACAAATACGCGATATGGTGGAGCAAAAATTAAATAACTTATGCAAGGCCATTGAAATTCAATATGATGCCAAGCTTAATTTCAAGTATACGCGCGGTTATGATGCCGTTTATAATCACCCAAATGAAACAGCCGCATTACGTGAAGCCGTTTCAATTCATTTGCCTGAGCTTCAAATCGTTGATGTACCACCACGCATGGGTGCAGAAGATTTCACCTACTATTTACAAGAAAAACCGGGGACATTTTTCTTTGTCGGAGGTGGCAATCCATCTATCAATGCCGTTTATCCACATCATCATCCAAAATTTGACGTGGATGAAAAGTCGATGTTGCATATTGGCGATGTATTTTTACAAGCGTTGCAATTACACGGTGTTATTAAATAAAGTTCCTCTCAACACATCCTTAAACGGGTGTGTTGTTTTGAATGTAAATGAAGCAATACGATATCGAGAGGAGTTTTTTTCTTGAATACCATTGAACAGCGCCTACATGAATTAGGCTTACAACTACCTGAGGCAACACCTCCACTTTACCATTATGTACCTATAACAATTCATCAAAATGTTGCGTATGTTAGCGGACAAGTACCGCGTATTAATGGACAGATTCCGTTTCCCGGTAAAGTTGGACAAGATGTCACAATCGAGCAAGCAAGTGAGCTCGCGGAATACTGTGTGTTAAAAGGTCTTAGCTGTTTGAAGGCACAGATTGGTTCACTCGATCAGGTCGAACAAATCCTTAAAATAACGGGCTACGTTCAAGCAGCAACTGACTTTTATGAGCCATCAAAAGTGCTCGATGCAGCTTCTGCTCTACTCGAAAAAATCTTTGGTGAAAAAGGTCGCCATACGCGCACTGCTGTTGGGGTCGCGACATTACCTAGCAACACACCCGTTGAAATTGATTTTATAATCGCAATTAAATAAGGGGGGATAAACGATGATTACATTAAAAAATATTCAAGTTGCAAAACAGCGTATACAAAACGTCGTCTATGAAACGCCACTTCTTCAATCAGAGCAACTTTCGAATTTATGTGGCAATCAGTTATTTTTTAAAGCAGAACACCTACAAAAAACTGGTTCATTTAAAATACGAGGGGCAAGTAATATGGTCATCCATGCGATTGAAAACGGCGCACAGCATGTTACAACCGCATCATCTGGCAATCACGGGCAAGCGGTTAGCTACGTTGCTAATAAATACAGCGTTCCTTCAACCATTGTTGTGCCTGAAAACGCGAGCCAATGCAAAATTAATGCCATCCTTGGTTACAATGGGCAGGTTGAAAAGTGTGGAACTACGTCTGGAGAACGTCTGCCAAGGGCACAGCAAATTGCCGATGAACAAAACGGCATCTATATTCCCCCTTATGACGATCCACTTATTATGGCTGGACAAGGAACGGTCGGGCTTGAAATTTTACAGCAGCTTCATGACATTGATGCCATCATTGTACCAATTGGAGGTGGCGGCTTAATTTCAGGTATTTTAACCGCGGTAAAAGAAACAAACCCTGCTATTCGAATAATTGGTGTTGAGCCTGAGCTAGCGAATGATACATATTTATCATTAAAAAACAAAAAAATTACTGCGATTCCTGCAACAAATACGATTGCAGATGGCTTACGAACAAACCAACCCGGTGATTTAACGTTTCCAGTGCTAGCAAAATATTTAGATGATTTAGTTCTCGTAAGTGAGGACGAAATTCGTATGGCCTTTAGTCTTGTGCTCGAACGTACAAAGCAACTAATCGAACCTTCAAGTGCCACAACTGTCGCAGCCGCGCTTTATAATAAGCTTAATATGCAAGGGAAAAACATCGTCACACTTATTTCTGGTGGCAATGTGGATATTGAAACTGTGCAAGGATTGATTGTGGATACAGCAAAAGCAAAAGCAAAAACTATGAACATGTAGTAAATCATTCCAACCTAAGAGGCCGCTAATATAAAAATTAGCGGCTATCCTTCTCCCTCCCCCCTTTCACTTCTACGCTTTACTTTCCTATCATTGATAGGTTGATATCCGCGATTAAAGTATTATCAAATGAATCTACTTCCAACTGTTCTAGAACTTTCATAAAAATTTGGAGATTCATTTTCACCATTACTCCCCAAATCAACACTAAAATAATTCCGAAAAGACAAAAATATATTCCTAAATGTCACATATAAATTGCATTATGCATATTATATTGTATAATAAAATTAACAAAAGGAATGGGGAGGAATTATTTATGGGGTTGTTCAAACGTAAAGTCATTGATGAACGCGTCCAAAATACGCAAAACAAAATTTATCGTGAAATTTACTATATCGTGTCTGTCATCTGCTTTATTTCATTAATTGCCAAAACAGTAATTTATGGCCGAGGGGTTGAACATGTGGCAACGGAGCTTGTCATTTTAGCAGCATGTGGCATTTATTATAGTTTTCGTGGGATGTATAGCGGCGTTTTATCCGAAGAGGTTGAGATCCATGATGCCAACAGCAAATACCGCTTTAGCACGAAAACAATCTTTCTTGGTATCCTTTGTGGTGTAGTAATCGCTCTAGCAATGGGATTAAATAGTGCCATCAATTACGCAGACAATAACACACAAGCACTTGAATATTTCTTTATGGTATTTTTTATTTCGTTAATTATTTATGTGCCTTTTTTAGCGGTGGTTTTATACACAAGCCACCAGTCAGCTATTAAAAAAAGCAAGCAAATTAATGATAAAATGCTTGAAGATGATGAAGATAAGTGGTGAAATGGAATGAAAAATGTACGCTTAAAAATGGCTCGTATCGAAATGGACTTGTCACAAGAAGAACTTGCAAAAAAAGTTGGAGTTACACGCCAAACAATTGGTTTAATTGAACTTGGCAAATACAACCCTACATTGAGTGTGTGTATCGCCATTTGCAAAACATTAAATAAAACACTAGATGAATTATTTTGGGAGCAATCCTAAACAAATTTCCAATAAAAACGCCACTTCTCAAATACAATAAGTGTATTTGAAAAATGGCGTTTTCTTTATTTTAATTACTGGACTCTCGATACAGGCTCCTCATTATCCCTCCACTCCTTCACTTCTATTTCTTCACAGTCCGAACTAAATTCAACATCTCTTTTTCGCGTCGTCCAATTTCCCCTCTCCCGCATCAATCAATATTTATTACCCTTGATGAGAAACTAATAAGCTATCTGCTTGACCCACTTTGAATATTAAATCTATTCCGAAAAAACCATTTACAACTGTTGTCATTATGATATAGTTCAATTCATATTGAAAAACAGAGGTGAAACAATGATCGAAAATCTTTGGGTGTTTGTGATGATTGCTACATTAATTGTTGTCATCCCAGGCGTCGACTTTTTGCTCGTCACAAAAAATACATTAAACTTCGGCAAAAATGCAGGTCATTTTACAACGTTGGGCATCATTTTAGCACTATTTATTTGGACATTACTCGCAGTGCTTGGTCTCGCAACGGTTGTGGCAAGTTCAATTGTGTTATTTACAATCATCAAATATTTAGGTGCGCTCTATTTAATTTGGTTAGGTATTCAAGCATTACTCGCGAAGAAGTCCTCAATGGGGGATTTATTGATAAAGGATCAACATATACAAATTCCTGAAAAAACATATCGCCATTGTTTTACACAAGGAATTGTGACCGATTTACTGAACCCGAAAACATTATTGCTGTATGTAACATTGATGCCGCAATTTATTAATACAGACGCAGCCGTTACCCCGCAACTACTCATGCTTGCGGCAATATTAATCGCGATTTCGATTATTTGGCTTGTGTTAGTCGTTTACATACTAAACATTATCCGCGCGTGGTTTTTACGCCCATCTGTACAATCCGTTTTTAATAAAATTACCGGCATTGTGTTAATTTCATTGGGGGTTAAGCTTGCCTTTGAACGCCAAGCATAACGTGTATGCCGTACTAGATTTTCATTTTAGTACGGCTTATCGTACTTACTCCAATTGCGACTTACCTACAACAAGAAGGTAATCAAATTTCCCCTTCGTATATTTATCCATATAATGGGTAGCACTTCCCGAGCTTTCTGGATATGTTTCCTCTCCCCCTTTAAAGAAATTTAATCCTAAATAATACGTGTGTCTTACATTAAACATGCCAAAAAAGTCAGATCCATTGTTATAAGGAAGTTCAAGCGCTTTTATGATCGTTGAAAAGTCTTCTGGAATTTTTAACGCGCCATAATTTTTGCCCTCACCTATTTTCTCCACAAGTTGCGTTTTCGGTTCATAGTAACTATCATCCCCCGAAATACTATAATAACGGTCATTCATTAAATACAATTTCATGTAATCCACTTCATCCGGCGGGTAATGCCACACAATATATTTCGTTTCTGGCGCATTTTTATCGAGCTGCCATACTTCTGCAAATTTATTATAGCCAAATGAAATTAAACGCCACTTCGCCCTTGACCAACGATAATAACTCATTCCCAGTTGCCCATTCTCCCTTACAAAAGGTACGAAATAATGCTCCTCATCTAGCTTAATAATTTCCTCGATTTTCTCCACCTTGATGCGGTCATTCGATGCACTCATTTCGTCCAAAATTTGCTGCTCATTTAAAAATTGTACGGGCTTTGTGAAATATAAATAATAGATGATGCAACTCACGACTACTGCCAAACTAATTATAATAATCCGTTTTTTATTCATCTGTGCTCACCTCACCAATGATCGATTGCTCAGATTTAAAATACATTTGATCATTTCTCGTCGTAATTAATATCCCTTTGCCATCGCGTTCGATGTAAATAAGCGGTGTAAAACCACTACCCCATTTTGCATTAGAACCTATTACTAAATAAGGAAAGCGCTCATTATGAACTCCATCCTCCCCTCCATATACTTCCCTATACCATTCATCACTAAAAAAATGATGTTCCTTAAAACTCTCTATTCTTTGGAATGCATCTAGTTCAAACTGTATATTTCCCTTAGCGGATGGGTGCGTAGGAATTATTTTTGCTTCGGACAAATCGCTTATATATGTATGAATATTTCCTTTAGGATAAATGGCTTGATGAATAAATAGTCCGCCTACTGTAAATGTAAAGAAAAGATAATTTGCAAAGAACCCTAACCAAGCATATTTCCGATATTTCTCCCAGCTATTTCGCCACCTTAATATCCCATAGAGCAGCCATAATCCTAACGGTAAAATAGCAATTTGAACGGCTTGCTTTAACAATGAGAACGTAAAGGAAAATGAAAATAATCCAACTAAAATAGCTATTATTACCTTCCACCAAATCGGTTTCTCCAGTTGTTGGCGGTAAATTTTAAAAGCCAGTGCCCCAATGATTAACCAGGCACTTGTCATCAAAATGACTGTTACGATATTCACTTTCCATACCCCCTTTCCAATAAACTAATTCGACAAATTCAAATGAATACTCTTTTAACCCATTCAAGGCAGTAGCTAAATAATCCTCTATCATGATCATTCTTCAATAGATTTCCCCATTTTCACGCAGTAACTAGCCAAACTTTTCCGTAAACTAGCCATTAAACCGTTTAAACTCGCCACTTTTCAAACGTTACTCGCCAAAATACATCGAAAACTAGCCGAATTAGTGTAGTAACTAGCCAAACCACGTTTTACTCGCCAAATTTATTCATTTACCAGCCAATTTCCCTGCTCCAAAAAAGATTCCATTGTAATTCATCCCAAACTAACCCATAACTTCAATTTTTAAAGCTACTATAACGACCGCAAATACTAAAAGGTTGTGCAAATTTATTTCAAGAACAAATTTCGGTGTTGATCCCTTTTATTTAAACCTTTATAACTCTAATTTAAATAATCGGTCATCTACCTTACTTGCTTGACCTCGACAGTCCGTATTATTAGTAATCCAATACAACGTGTCCCCTTCTATCCAAACATCGCGAATCCGCCCAACATAATTGATAATCGTGCGTACATCCTGCGTTTGTATATCAAATGCTAAAATGGCCGTCCCTCTTAATGCCGCTACATATAATTCCCCATTAGCACTCACCATGCCAGATGGAGCCCAAGTTGTGCTTGCACCAGACGTGAAGATTGGTGTAACGAGCCCTTGCTGTTGTTCACTACCTTCAATAATTGGCCAACCATAGTTTTTACCTGCTTGAATTTCATTTACTTCATCATTCGCGTTTTGCCCATGCTCCGTTGCATACATTTTCCCATCTGCCGTCCAAGTAAGTCCTTGAGGATTGCGGTGTCCATAACTAAATATATAATAATGATCGAACGGATTATCGTCAGGAATTGAGCCATCTATATTAAGGCGCAATATTTTACCAGCAAGCGAAAGTTTGTCTTGTGCAAGCTCTGGGTTTGATGCATCACCAGTCGTTGCATAAAGCTTGCGATCTGGTCCTATTTTCAACCGCCCTCCGTGATGATACGTTCCACTTGGAATTTTATCTATGAGTACTTTTTCTTCATACCACACATCTTTTTTAAGCTGCAGCAAAACGATACGATTAAATTGTTCGCTCCCTTTTTCATACGTATAATAGGCAAAAGCTTGATTTGAATCTACAAAATCCGGTGCTAATACAAAGCCAAGTAACCCTGCCTCTGACGCTGTTGATAAGTGCTGTTTAAGTTGTACTTTTTGGCGCACCGTTTTATCATCTTGGATTTTTACAATTGCCCCCGTACGCTCCGTTATGAAAAAAGTGTTTTCTATTTTTTCAATAGCCCATGGTGCCTGTAAATTTTGTGCGATTACCTCTGCTACATTTACTCCCTTTGCTTGCCCTATTTCCATCACAGTTTGTTGATCTTTTTTCGAGCAGCCAGCTAACAATAACAACGTCACACCGAAACTTGCCATAAACTTTAGCATTTAGAATCCCCCTTCCTAGTAACGTTTCTCCTTTTTATTTTCCCCATAGCCGTTCTCATAACCTCTTTTGTTGAAAATTTTCTTTAAAATCTATTCTCCAAACTAGAATAAGAGCCAAACAAAACATTAAGATAAATTTACTATTCCCTCTCACACCTTCTCTAGTTTTTAGCCTCTTCTCCACAATTAAAAATTACATATTTTAGAGTATAAATACATTTTAGAAAGGGTGAAAAATGATGAGCAGAAGTAGAAAAACTGGTTTTTGTTATCCTGGTTATAAATACTGTGGTCCCGGCTGTTCTGGTCCAGGAAAACCAACGAACGCTGTTGATGCCTGTTGTAAATTACATGACGAATGTTATTCAAAACATGGTAGAACAAAGCAGTGCGATGAAATATTTCAAAAGTGTTTATTACCAAAAATGAACTCTCACAGCCGAATGGGAAGGAACGCCAAACTGTTTTATAATGTTTTCAAAATACGGAATACTTTTTTGTAAATGAAGGGCGCTTTTCGTTTCTATGCTTCCAATATCATTTAACCTCTTTACATTTTAAGGATATTGCTGTATAGTACCCTTAACTTTAAGGGAGGTAATACTATGCTAAAACCAGCAAGAAAAACCTTTACTACAACACATCATCATATGGAATAGTCTTGCTATCTTTATTATTTTTTTAATATCGAATAGGAAGACTATTTTTCGTGAAATCGTATAAATAAAGCCGATTTAGGAGCTTTATGACTATACGATTTTTTTGTTTCCCAAAAATAAGGAGGTCGTTAGGATGAAAAAGATGGATTATCAAAATGTACGTGGAACTCAAGATTATTTGCCGAAGCAGGAAGTTGTTCGTCGTAAAATTCGTAGGACGCTAGAAGACACTTTCATTTCGTATGGTTGTAAACCGTTAGAGACGCCAATTATTAACTACACCGAGCTAATGGCTTCCAAATATGCGGGTGGTTCAGAAATCTTACAGGAAATGTATACACTAACAGACCGTGGAGAAAGGGATTTAGCATTGCGTTATGATTTAACAATTCCTTTTGCCAAAATAATCGCAATGAATCCGACTATTTCAATGCCATTCAAACGATATGAAATTGGCAAGGTTTTTCGCGACGGTCCGATTAAGGCTGGGCGTTTCCGTGAATTTACGCAATGTGATGTTGATATTGTTGGTGTAGAATCCCAAGCAGCAGAAGCCGAACTAATGATGATGGCAGTAGACGCATTTAAGAAGTTAGATGTAAAGATTACGATTCAATACAATAACCGCAAATTGTTATACGGAATGTTGACGTTATTTAACGTGCCATCGGAAAAAATGAATCGTGTTATTTTAATTTTAGACAAAATGGAGAAAATTGATCGAGCAATGTTAGTGAAGGAATTGGCAGAGATTGAGCTTTCAGAAAAGACTTTGCAGGAAATTGAGCAATTTTTAGATGCACAACCAACACTCAAATACTTTGAATCCTATACTTTTACTAATGAATTTGTGAAACAAGGAGTGCAGGAGTTAACAAAACTAGCTGCCTATTTATCTGCTCTAGGCATTGAACTAGAATGCATTTTCAATCCATTTTTAGCAAGAGGGCTCGAAATTTATACAGGAACCATTTATGAAATCTTTTTAGCAGACGGAAGCATAAAATCAAGCATCGGTAGTGGCGGACGCTATGATAATGCAATAGGTGGTCTACTTGGTACTGATCAGTCATACGCAACAGTGGGAATCTCATTTGGATTAGATGTTATTTATACAGCTTTGGAGCTAACAGGGAAAATAGTGAATAATTCCTCGGATATCGATATTTACATTATTCCAATCGATATGAAAAAGCAGGCGCTGATTTTAGCTGCAAAGTTACGCAATGATGGCTATAAAGTTGAGGTTGAGCTCAGTGGTAAAAAGGTACGAAAGGCAATGGAGCGAGCCAACCGCGAAAATATCCAGAAGACGATTGTACTTGGGGAAAATGAAGTATTTGCTAATATTTATAAAATTAAAGATATGGTTAGTGGAGAAGAGCAGGTGTTTAATTTTCCATTTGAACAATAATAGAGTGCACGGGGTTCTATTTGATAATGGAACTTACATTTACATTTATATTTTATCTAAAGATAATAGCAACCGGCGTAAACCTAGCGCCCGTTGCTATTTTTCACTTTAAAAGTTGCTCTATCATCCAACTACAATTATTTAGGATATACTCTTTCAAACCGATCACAGACAACGAGCATGTCTTCCGTAAACGCCATATCATATTCAGGCAATATTCGGTCAAAGAATGCTATATGTGCTTGTTTCCATTCTTCATACGTACCCGCACCCTCTTGTAATGCAAAATCAACCGGCACATTTTTAAATGGATATATTTCAATTGAATAAGTCTTAATAATAGCAACAGGTTCATCTTTACTATTCAAAATGATTTGGTAATCACCGACGACCGGCAGTTTATCGCCTTCTACTTCATATAAAGGATAACTTGAACACGTCGCACGTTTCGTTCCATCTAGCACTAAGCTTGCTAACCAATCTGCTTTCTCTCCAAATTGAAATGCTTCTGTATAGCGAATGTTTTGTAAGTCCTCTTGCTCGCAAAAATGCTGCCAATAAGCATCAATATTATTCATTGTTGTAACTCCCTTTGTTTTAAATTCGCCCACTTAAATGGACCTTCATGCAAGGTTAATTGTTGATTTGCTAACCAAGCCGTTTTTGTAAATAATTTTTGTAAGAAGAAACGGTCATGACTAATTGTCACAATTGTTCCTTCGAAATGTTCAAGTGCTTCCTCTAACGCTTCTCTCGATTCAATATCTAAATGATTCGTTGGTTCATCTAGTACGAGTACATTGCATTTTTGTACCATTAGCTGCGCTAAACGCAGTCGCATTTTTTCGCCACCACTTAATTGCTCTACTTTTTTAAACACGTCGTGGCCGTAAAATAAAAATCGTGCCAGCATGTGCCGTGCATCATATTCTGTCAGTGATACTTCCTCTCGAAACGCATCGATAAGTCGTTGTTTGCCATCAAATTGGTCAAACTGCTGGGCGAGATAGCCGATTTTTAAGTTACTCCCATGTTTTAATTCTCCATCAAGTGGTACTATTTCACCTAACAGTATTTTTAATAATGTGGATTTTCCTGTCCCGTTATTGCCAACAATCGCTAATCGATCCTGATAATACACCGACAGCTGCAAATCCATGAATAAAAAATCATGTTCAAAACCATGCGTAATATTTTGTAATACAAACACTTCTTTTCCTGTTCGATCATCCGCTTTTAATTGTAAATTCATTGCTCTCTCTGTTTTTGGCTTCTTCACTAATTCTATTCGCTCCAACATTTTTTCCATCGCCTTCGCTTTTCGGAATAAATCTGGATTTGGAGGAGAAGCTTCATTTGCCCATTGACGTAAGCGACGAATTGCCTCCTTTATTTTTTGAATCTTTTTCTGCTGTTCTTGATAAGCTGCGAACTGCTCAGCTAGTTTTGCTTCTTTTTGCTGAAGATAATCATCATAGTTGCCTTTACTCATCCAAATATCGCCATCTTCAATTTCTGCAACCTTTTGTACGATGTTATTTAAAAACATACGGTCGTGTGAAACGACAACGACAGCACCTTTGAAATAATGCAAATAATCTTCTAACCATTCAATAGCAGCTAAATCTAAATGGTTAGTCGGTTCATCTAACAAAAGAATATCTGGCTGCTTTAGTAAAATTTGCGCGAGCATCACCTTCGTCTTTTCGCCACCACTTAAAGCTACAAATGGTTGTTCTAATAGTTTCGTAATCTTTAATCCATTTGCAATCGAAGAAATTTTCGCTTCTATTTCATAACCACCACTAGCCATATATTGCTCTTGTAAATCTCCGTACTGAAGAAGAATTTTCTCATTAGTATCCGTAAGCATACGCTGCTCCAAATTTACTAAACGAGCTTTTATAGCATGTAACTTTGTAAATGCCTCAGACAATACATCAAAGACAGTTACATCTGTGTAGGCAGGAATTTGATGCATATATCCAATTGTTTTCCCCTTTACTTTCATGACACGGCCTTGATCTGGTTGCTCAATACCTGCCAGCACTTTAAATAATGTCGTTTTCCCACTACCATTGCGACCAACAATCGCAATACGTTCTCCAGCCTTTACTTCAAATGAAAGTCCTTTAAAGATGGTGTTGCCACCCATTATCATCGTTATATTTTCTGCTTTTAATTGCATAAATCTACGCCTCCATTGCGTAGCTGAAAATGCATACAAAAAAGACCACTCATTAACTGAGCAGTCTTCCACAATTTGTGAAAAGAATGACGTCAATCAGCTACGGTTTACTATTGAATTTGCTTAAAAAAGGGCACACTTATCCCGTTGAGCGCAAAATCAAAAGTAATGACACGTGCAAAATACATCGCTGTATCTACCTTTACACCTGTCGTCATAGCTAATTTCATCATCCTTCTCACCTCCGTCCATCTAATCTTTCTTAATATTACCATATTTCAATTAAAATGAAAAGCTCCTCACAGCTGTAGCCATGAAGAGCTCTTCATCAATGTAAAATTCCCCATACACCAGGAGCAAAACGCTAAAAACTCGCCCTTAACTTCTCTAAATGACGAACAGTTGGTGTTAAATTCGCAAAGAAATACGCTTCACGTAATTTGCGCGAGGCAACGCTACCTGCTACATAACCCGCTGCCCCGTTATGCATCATATTTGCTTGAACTGCTGCTAATGTAGCTTGCACGGTTTCCAAACGGATGTTAACAACTTCTTTTAAATCCACCTGCCGCGCTGCATGCTCCAATTCCGCATTTAGGCGATCATACTGCGCAAATAACTCCCTTGCCTGCACTTGTAAATAGTCATTACAACCATTTTGCTTAGCTTTTACTTTTTCAATGCCATCTCCAGCCGCTGCAATTACACCAAGACCAAGTGGAATTTGATAATAAATAAAAGTAGGACGAATTTCATCACAAAAAGCGCGCGCATCCTCTGCAATAACTTGGTTCGTAGGAATAAATACTTGATTAAATTTACACGTATAAGTCGCACTCCCATTAACACCGATGAAACCTACTTTTTCTTTCAGCTCTAGACCAGGTGTATTAGTTGAAACGAGTACCATAACATCTCGGTCTCCTAATGCAGCAATGGCACCGAAATAATGGCGATTCCCTAAATTCGAAACAGCCGGTAAAACCCCGTTAATCATATAGCCCTCTGCTGTTTGCCGTGCTGTTAAAAGCAATTCTTCAAGCCCAGAATAATGCTTCATTGGATTTGATAAACCGGTAGCCCCGAGCAGCTCACCTTGCTCAAGCTTTGGTAAAATCATTGCCTGCAAATGCTCATTTTTACTCGTGCGTAAGTACGTTAATGCGGCTAAATGGCACCAAATACAAAACGCTGTTGTCATGCAAACTTTTGCCGTTTCACGCACAACGGCTGCCCCATCTTGTAAAATCGTCGCCTGCTCTTTACCAGCAGAATTGAAAAAACCTGCTTCACTTAGCGCGAGTATATAATCTTCTGCATAATGCGCCTGCTCATCTACTTTTTTAACGACGGGTTTTAATTTTTTCCCAATGATCTGTTGTAGGTGATTTGTATCGATAGCCATTGTCACCGCATCCTTCCTATTAATCCGCTAATTCAGTTAATGAAGTAATCGGTGTTGATACGGCTTCACGTGCACGTTTTACCGCTGCTTCGTCTGGTGCATCATAGAAACATAAGCATTTTGTCATATCTTCACACACATACGTGCGAGAAAATTTTACATCGGGTACTTCTTCATATTTCACAGAGTTTTTCTTTTTACGCTCTAAATATTTTTCCATTGTGATTTCTGCTGGAATTTCCCACTCTACTAAGTAGTTTACTTGCTCAACACCCGCTTTTACTTCCGCTAATTCTTTTCCGATTAAACGCACTTCTTTTACTAAATCGATGATTATATTTTGTAAAACAATCGCCTTTATTGCCGCCGCTCCATCTGTTGCTTCAATGATGAAATAGCTACGTGAAAAGTCTTTCGCTACTTGTACTTCAACGACCACAATCCCTTCTGTTGCGTGGATTTTCTCGACCAAAGCTGAAAATGCCTCTTTTGATGTAACCTCGTTAATTGTTGATTCGACTAAAAATAAATTCATTTGTAATTCCTCCTAGTTTTTTATTGGGTACCGCCCCAAATGCGGTTCACCCATGTTTCGAAATAATGAATACATTTATCCAAAATTAAACCAAGCCCCCCGATGACCACGATGCATGCCATGACAAGATCTAAACTGAGGGAATTGCGTGCATCAACAATTAAGAAACCAAGTCCCGACTGTGCCCCCACCATCTCACCTGCTACTAAGAAAATCCAAGCAGATCCTAGCGCCATATGTAAACCATTGGCGACCATTGGAAATGAAGCGGGCAATACGATTTTCCATAACGTCTCTACTCGGCTCATTTCGAAGTTTGCAGCAATGCGCAAATACGTTTTATCAACCTTTTTTACCGCTGAAACAGTCGATAATAAGACTGGGAAAAATGCAGCGATGAAAATAATTACGATGGCTGGCATATTGCCAATCCCAAACCATAGAACGATAAACGGTGACCAAGCAATTGGAGACACGGGTCTTAACACTTGAACGACCGGGTCTAGTACTTGCCATACAACGGGTAAGCGACCTAAAACTAACCCGAGTAATACGGCTACGAAAACCGCCGTTACATAACCCGTAAAGAAACGAAATAAACTAATTTGAATATGTGTAAATATGGAGCCATCTACTATGGTGGAAACCAATGCTTCTCCCACTTTTAATGGCGGAGGGAAAAGCGCCGCCTGATGTCCACCGATAATGGCTGCAATTTGCCATACCGCAATGAGCAACACAAAGCCCATTACAATGAATAGGAATTTTTTCAACCTAGCCATAACTCCCCTCCGTCCAATGCTATTTTACAAAGCTGACATCGACAAATTCCTCAAATAGTGGTGGATTTTCTGATAAGCCCATTGTCGTTAAAGCATCTCGTAAAATGGTATAGCTTTCTTCTTGTATTTTTAAGTTATCGTATGAAATCCATGCAAGCGACAAATCTAGAACCTCTTTTTCTACTGTTAAATACTTGCCTACTACTTCATGTGTATGATTATCCTTCTGCTCTGCTAATTCACCACCAGCTACGTAATCATCCATAAAGCTTTGTACAAGTTCTTTATTTTTTTCGATAAATTGACCTCGCAGTACTAAGCCGCAGTCAATCGAATCTTGCCAAATTTCTTCAGATTGATAGAGCACCGTACCATTTTCAAGCGCAACGGACATCGCACCAAATGGCTCCGCTACAACATAGCCAGCAATTCGCCCTTCCGCAAGCGCAGCCGGCATTTCCGCAGGTGGTAGTTCAATCACATCTACTTCATCATAATGAATGCCATGCTTTTGCAGCATTTCATACAGTAAAATATTATGTGTAGAAAAGCGGCTCGGAATCGCGAATGACTTGCCTTTTAAATCTTCTACTGCCCGTATGTCATTGCCACCAATGAGCACGTTTCCATCCCGGTGTCCTAGAGCTACTGCTTTTAAATCAATACCCTTTTCCTTCGCATTCATTGCTAACTGAATTAGTACAGAAGCCCCGTCAATAGCACCTGTATTCAGCGCATCCATTAACTCTGGCCAAGAACCAAATTTCACGAGCTCCAACTGATATTCGTCATATTCAGTATCGGCTTGCATGTAAAGCGGTACGGCATGTGTGATTGGTAAATAACCAATTTTAATGGTCGGTTTTGCACCATCTACAGACTCTTCTCCACCACAAGCAGCTAATAGGAGTACGACCATTAGTAATGCTAGTGCATAAATTCTCTTCATCCCTTGCCTCCTAAATATTAAATTCGATTGTTGCTTTTTCCTGAGTAAATTGAAACTCATTAAAAATTAATTCGCGGTAATGTTGGAAATCCGAATCCGAACGATCACGTGGTTTTGCTAACTTCAGTGAAACTTCTTTATGAATCTCGCCCGGATTAGGCTTCATAATAAAGATACGATCTGATAAATAAAGCGCCTCATCAATATCATGCGTCACTAAAATAATAGTCATTTTCTCGCGTTGCTGAATTTGCATAAGCTCATCTTGCAAGTAATAGCGTGTAAAAGTATCCAGTGCGCCGAATGGTTCATCCATTAAAATGACCTCAGGCTGAATCGCAAGTGCTCTTGCAATGGCGACACGTTGCTGCATTCCCCCAGACAATTCGCTTGGCAACGATCCCGCACGATCTGCAAGACCTACCATTTCTAAATAATGTGTAACTCTCTCTTCCACCTCTTGCTTAGGTAACCCTGCACTCTCTAACCCTAATTCGACATTTTTGCGAACAGAACGCCATGGCAATAGCCCGTAATTTTGCATGAGCATGACACAGCGCTTACTTGGCTTCGTAATCGGTTGCCCGTCAAGCAGCACTCGCCCTTCATTCATTGGTTCAAAGCCACCAATACAATTCAGTAACGTACTCTTTCCGCAACCACTCTTCCCAAGAATCGCGATGACCTCGCCTTTTGCAATATTAAAAGACACATTATTTAAAACAAGTGGTCCGTGCTCACCGTATGTTTTCGATACACCGTCAATGGATACGAGCGATCCTGCCAAAATTAATCACCTCTTTTAATACCTATTATTCAACTAGGTTTTGTAATATATGAATTATATTATTCTATACGTTCCAATAAAACAACCCTTTTAGTCAAAATAATTTATTTTTTCTGATTTATTCAACTTCTGTTTAATCAATTTCAGAACGGGCGAAGAGCAACATAATTTAAAAGTGGACCATGCGGTGAAAGAGAAGCTTGGTATAAAGAAGGGCGCCTCTCGCAAACTGTGGTTCTATAGTGAAATATGATTTTAGAAGAGGCTGTCTAATAAATACCTGTTACAAAAAATCGCTTGAATTTAAAAATGCCAAAACGCTGTTAAAATCAACGTTTTGGCATTTTGTATTTCATATATTCCCTCTAGTTTTTAACCCCTTATTTCCTATCAAAAATCACATATTTTATAGTATCCAAAACTTTTTAATGGGGAGGTTAGATGATAAGTAGAATGAAAAAACTGACTTTTTTTCCTGGATATAAATAATGTGGGCCTGGCTGTTCTGGTCCTGGCGAGTCAACTAACCCAGTTGATTCTTGTTGTAAATTACATGATGAATGTTGCGCGCGCTATGTTCGTACAAAGCAGTGTGATGAATTGTTTCAAAAGTGTTTATTACCGCAAATGAACACTCATAGCAAGATGGGAAGAGATGCTAAACGGTTTTATAACTTTTTTAAATTACGGAATACTTTTAATTAGACGTTAGAAAAATGCTCCCTATCATAAATGAAAAACGCTTCATAGCATTAGCCACGAAGCGTTTTTCTTCTTTTGAATTGTGGAAGATGACGCTTTTTATCTAGCTTCCAGTCCATATATTCAAGTTATATGGTGGTATTACCTATTCCACCAATATGGATCACCATCCGGTCCATATTTATAAGAGTTTTCATAATTTTTAATGGCAGCATTTAAACTATCAATTGCAGTCGCGATGTCATATTGCGAATAATTATAGTTTTCTGCAACATATCGTGCGTTTGTAATAGCAGTATCAAAGGCATCTTTCGCTTCTTGGGTTGTCCATATCGTCGCATTATACGGAATGTTATCCCAATAATTATAACTAGTCACATAATATTTATAAGTTGAATCGATAAGCCCTGTCAGCTTTGATCTATCACCATAATATCCCCCATTGTTATTACCATAAGGACCATATTTCTGTGCGCTCTTATAAATTGCAAGGGCATTATTTAAATTGTTTATCGCATTTGTTATTATATTTTGTGTTGTATTGTAATTATTCGATACCGATTGAGCAGACTCAACCACAGAAATTAATGCATCCTTTTCTCCTTGTGTTGTCCATGGTATGTTCGTCGGTAAGTAAATACCTTCATTCCAAGAAACCTCTACATATTGCACAGAATTAATAAGTGACTGCAGTGTAGATCTATCACCTGCATATCCAGACATACCGTATTTCTGAGCGCTCTTATACGTTGTAATCGCACTTTCTAAATAATTCAGAGCGTTCACAATCTGTTCTAGCGAAGGGTTGTAACTATTCACAACTGATTGAGCAGATGTAACCGCTGAAACTAATGCATCTTTTTCGGCTTGAGTTGTCCACGCTGAATTTGAAGACAGCTCACTACCATTTCTCCAAGAAACTGTTACGTACTGCACGCTATTAATTAACACTGTAATTGCAGATTTATCACCTGTTACATGCTTTTTACCGTTCTTTTGAGCAGCTTTGTACGTTGCTAGAGCACTGTTTAATTGTGTGTGTGCAACATTTATTTGATCTTGTGAAGATTTTTTATCATTAGCCACTGCTTGAGCACTATTAAATATTGCCTCAAATGTACTTTTTTCTGCTTGAGTTGTCCATTTATCTGTAGAAGCAACATCATGCCCGGTAACAGACACAGCAACATAACCAGAAACAGCAATTAATGCGTTAAGAGCTGTTTTGTCCACGATTGTAACCGTAACATTTGCATTTTTATCATCGATTTTTACATCTTTAAATTGGTGAGAGGAATCTAAATCAACCTTTTTCCCCTTTTTAACTGTCACATGTTTAATTTGCCCTTCTCCGCTAAGACTAAAATCCTTCTTAACATCGATTAAAAGCTTCTCAACATCTGACTCCACTTTTAATTGAGGCACATCATCCGTTACGTTAATTTGTGTAAGTGATTTGTCAGAAATAAGACCAACTTTATTACGTTGAACATTAATTTCAGTTTTCGGCATATTCGTAAGAGAAACGTTGAACCAATTAATCTTATTCATGCGCAACGGCTGGAATTTTATTTTATCTCCAACTGAAACATTATTAAGCGTAAGTCCCTTTTTGACGCGGCTCGATACAATCAATTCTTTCTTAATCACAACATTTTGAATCTTTGTATAGTCAGCAGCTACCGTTAAACTCCCAGAAATCGTAGCCTCTCCACCATCAAAAACGATTGGCTTTTTAGCCGTACCTTTTTTAGATAAGATTAGCGATGTAATATTTGTGATTTTCCCATTTTCTATAGTTACTGTAGCTTGGGCATTTGCAAGCGCCGTTCGGTTTTCTGATTTAAAAATAGGCTTTAATGCATTGTTAACTGTCATTTGCCCACTAGATGTATAAATCGTATCATTTGAAAAACTCGTAATTGTAAGTGACACGGTTCCTGAAGGTATTTTTGACCCTTGATCCGCCACAACAATCGATTCAGGATTAATGGAAGCAGTTGCCGTTGAAACAGGTAATATTAGGGTTGCTGTCAGGGCAGTTGCCATAAAAGTATTTAGTGCCTTTTTCTTCAAAATAATCACTCCTAATTAAAATATTTCATATACAATGTACCATATTTGTAAATATTTCGTTAATTAATGTAGCGTATTCTTTTAATCTTTACTATTTACTAAAAGAAGAAACGGTATAATGGTCACAGAGATGGGTATATTCCAACGCTATAATTTGTATCTTTTTGAGGTAAACGAGCAAAATTTTTGTTCATTTCAAGATGAAATTGAGATGTTTTTAATCCAAAACGAGCCGAAAACAACATAAAATAGCGTCTATTTTTACCCTCACATGATGTTTCAATCTAACCAACTCATGTAAATAGACCTACAAATATTTGATGAGAAAAGCTATTAAAACACATAAAAACTTTAGAAAACAGGCATTTTTAGTCCTTATTTTCCTTCCATCTTTATTTATATATGCCAAACCACCCCTTTATTATTCAAACGAAATCATTTCCTTATTCACCCATTACACCCCATAAACCTCACGCCACTACATTTTCTTATCAAAAATAAATTAACCTTCTTTATTCACCGATGTTTGCTAGTTTGGCGTGGCAGCTTTATATTATTTGTGCACCTGGTACACATTTTTCACCGACCCATGTATAGAAAATTAAAAATAAACTATACTATTAAAGATTTCACTTCGAATCTAAATGACTAGGAGGGTTAACCCGATGAGTGCGAATGATCAATAACTCAGAAGGACCATCAATACTGAGTGCAGCTAAGCAACGTTTTCTTAGGACATTCTTAAGATTCAATGCGAAAGCGAGGCAGTGTGTCATGGAGTATTCAATGTAAGTGATATTCAAACCCGGAATTTAATTTCCGGGTCTTTTTTTGTCGAATAGCACTTCATATCTCCTTCTTATATGTATACAGGGAAAACTCATTTAAGTAGTAGTACTTGCCCTTTACTCTTTTTTATCATGATTAAATTAATCAAACCGGAAACGAATAATATCGCGAGTGGCAAAAATGTTATTCGCCATCAATTAACCGAACTTGGTCCATTAAAGCGAAAAGAAATCACATTAATTATTACTTCATTAATTTTATTATTTTTCTGGGCAACAGAAGGAATGTTGCACCCATTCGACACGACAACAATTACTATTGTGGCAATTGTCTTTTTACTAACTCCTAAAGTAGGCGTATTCAACTGGTAAGAAGCCTCTAGCCGCATCGACTGGGGAACATTAATTGTATTCTCAGTAGGGATCTCTTTAGGTTCTACATTATTAAGCACAAAAGGTGCCGCTTGGTTATCAGATACAATTTTCGGTTCGCTTGGCTTAAATATAATGCAATTTTTAGAGACGATTGCATTAGTTACAATCTTTAATATTATTATTCACTTAGGGTTTGCTTCTGCAACCAGTTTAGCTTCTACATTAATTCCGGTATTTATCGCATTATCCATGACTTTACCAATGCCTGTTGAAAACCAAATCGGCTTCGTTATTATTCAACAATTCGTCATTTGCTTCTGATTCCTATTGCCAGTAAGCGCACCGCAAAATATGCTTGCTTATGATACTGGCGCGTTTACAACGAAGGATTTCTTAAAATCAGGGATTCCTTTAACTATTTTCGGATTCATCTTAATTTTAATTTTTAGTGCGACTTACTGGAAATGGATTGGCATATTGTAATCGACTTCAATTCAAAATATGAACTAAAACAAACTAAAAAGAGTCCCATGTATTTCACACGGGACTCCCTCCATTCTAACTTTACATCATATATCTTTATAAATTGTAGTGAATTGTTTGTGCACCCGGTGCAGGTTATTCAACACACTATTGTTGTATATTAAAGGCATTACTAATCGGACGGTATATCAGGCCATTACTCTCATCCTTAGCCCATATGATATTTCCGTATTTATCAAGCGTAAAGATAAAGAAGTTATTCCCTTTTGTAAATATTGGTGTTTCAGGTCCAACTCCTGGTGGTGCGACTAAGTCAAGTTTAACTTGCTTATTTGCTGCGTTCACAGTCCCAAGTGCCCCCGAACCATATGCAAATATATCATTATTTGACGTATTTGGATCCCTTACTAAGTCCATCACAAGTTGTGGATCGACTGATTTTTTCGAACTATCTGTAACTGCATAATAATAAGTTTGTTTTAACGTTAAATCGATATCTAAATACATAATGGCTCTCATTGTTGTCGAAGCTGGCACGTTAGGTGATCCTACATTTTTACCTGTAAGAACGGCATCTTTAATCTCACTCTTAATAATATCGCCTGGCCACTCATACTTACCTATCTTATCTAAAACAAATCCATTTTGATCTACATAGTCATATGCAACAGATTTATCCTCGTCTGTAACTAAAATATCCTTCTTCATCCTCACAGTAAATGTTTGGTTTCCTATTGAATCAGGTTTCGGCTTAATGACTAACTTAGATTGATCTGTAGTTTTTGTACCAACTGTGTAACTTACAAATTCGAATTTATCTGAAAGAGGGTTTCCAGCCTTATCTTCAATAACCAGTATTTCACCAATTTCATATGATCCATTTTGTGGAATTAAAGTTTTATTATATTTACTTATGTCAATATCGCTTTTTTGACGCATAATCGTTTCATTAAAAGTAATAGTGAAGTTTGTTGCATCCGAACTTCTATAAACAATTTGATCATTTGTAATAAACGGCTTCGTCCCATCCGTATAGAATGTTTTCTTCATCATTCCGCCACTTGGTTCATTAGGATCCGTAGATGTCGAATTGCTACGCTGCCTTACAGTAAAGTTACCATACGTATCCTCTGCTGCAATGTAAATACCATATTCCTCATGTGCACCTAATCCTGAAATGTCAAAATCAATCTCACCAAATTTATCTGAGCTTGCCTCTTTTAATGTGCCCTTAATGCTCATAAAACTTGCTTTGCGCTCAGCATCCGATAAGTTCGAACCCATCGTACCATCAACGTCTTTCAGCGTGCCATCTGTATTAAAGTACTCTGTATTAAGCACTCGATTACCATCTGCATCTAAAATAAACTTCTTAACCGGAATGGCATAGAATTTTGCTTTTTCATCGACATTCAATTTTATTTTTACTGCTGTGTCATTATCTTTAATCGATTCTACTCTAATATTCGATACTAATGGTGGCTTCGAATCGCTAATTAATGACTTGCTTTCAATTATCGACAATTGGCCTGAACGGTCTTTTAATACCATATAGATTGAGTAACTTGTAAATGGATCAAGGTTTTTAGGCTTTTCTACATCGAATTTGAATGTACCAAGCTCAGCTGGTTTATCTCCTTCTTTGTATAAATAATCATCCTTACCACCCGTTTGGAATTTACCTGTCACGATTGATGGATCCAGTGAGAACTCATCGACGAAGTCACGGCTTTTAATATCTTTGCCTGTGAAATAGTTGTCCGGTAAAATCATGTAGTAGTACGTACCGGCTTTTTTCGTCGTTACTTCTACTTCATATTTAGTTAGTCCAGTAATTACATTATCAATCTTAATTTCTGGTAAATCCGAATCCTCATGACGATACTCCGCATAGTTACGTGGCACTTGTTGTACTGGCACCGTATCAATATTTTCAAACGGATTTTCTGCTAAGTCCGTTACGCCTGGTAATATCGTTGCACGAATCGTATCGCCTTTTACTAATGCTGTAATTGAAGGAATTGTTAAACGAATTTTCGTTCCGTTTTCTACATATTCAACTTTAGACGGTTTAATTTCCTTTTGTCCAGATACGTTAACAATACCGGTACCTGATAAAATATAGTTATTCACATCTTCAGCAGATTCTTTATCTAACTTTTCACTTACCGTTAATTCAAAAATGCCGTTCTCTCTATCGACAAGTTTTAAACCTGTATCATTTACAAAAGGATGATCTGTATCCGGTCCTTCTGTTTTTATTTCAATATCAGATACAGTACGCATTTTATTGCCCGATGCATCGACCATAACCGCGAAAATTTCGTATGTTGTATTCGGCTGAATCTCTTCTAGGGTTGGCTTTGCTCCGTAATACTTCTCTGTCACAATAATATCGCCAGGTTTCGTTGCTTTTCCTGTACCTGTATGCGTTTTAATAATATCATCCACCGTCGGACCGGCAGCTGATGTTTTTGGTCGAATATAGTAATAGTACGTTCCTGCCTCAGTTGGTGTGATGACAAACTGAACGCGTTTCCCACCATACATCGGATCGCCCTTTTTTAGTTTTAATGTTGGTGGCTGTCCATCAATTGTTGTGAAGTCCTCAGATTCTTTATTTGAAACGTTGTCTGACCCATCAATGACAACGACGTAAATCGTATATTCCGTCAGCGTTTCTAAATCATTGACTGTAAAATTAACCGGCGTGTCTCGCTTTATCGGGCCTTTACCGCTAGATTTACCGCCACCCGTTTTGATTTCATTAATTGAAGGTGGTTTTTCGTCCGTTTTCTTCACCATATAGTAGTACATGCCATCTTCATCCGCTGTTAATGTAACGTTTGCAAGTGTTCCTCCTGCTGTTACTGCTAGATTCAAAATCTTTGGTGCTGTTACATCGGGTACAACCAAATCTTCTTCTGGATCGCGCTCTACTGGGTTACCGTTCTCATCTTCAATCCAGCCAATATTACTATCATCATTTTCGTAGTCATCGAAAATATCATTCACCGATTTATTAGGTGGTATAATTGCGTCTCCGATATAAACATGTTCACCAATATCAATAAAGCCACTGCCTGTTGTGACATATAAATAGTCATAATAACTATCCGTATGGAAGAATACATTTTTCAACGTATTTTTATAAACATACTTAATATCATTTACACCAAATACTGTTACATTTACATCCGTATCGATATACATGGCATTGGCATCTGCATACAACTCATATTGCGTGACATCTCGCTGCACCGTTATACGATCAATCGGGTCCTCTGCTGATACAAACGCACGGTTTTGTGTAATAAATAAGTTGCGCACTGTTGAATTTGAAAAATCCACGTACTTTTCAATTTTTGGCATACGTGTATTATACGGCTGCTTATACAGTGGTTTTGTTGGATCTGGCTTCACCGTTAACTTTTCGTCTTCATCTGGATTTAAGAAGCCTTCCTCAGCTGAATCTGTTGGCTTGCCCCAGTCAATAAAACCAAAGCCATTTATGCTCGCAATCCGTGCATTTTGCAATGGATTCGTCATATAGTTTGCTAATGATTTACGTGGGGTTTCTGCTACTTCTACGCGTCCTGTAAGATCAATATTTTTCAAGCGCAAGTAACTTCCGTTAATAATTAGTTCGCCGCCAAAAGTTGAATAATCTCCATCTAATGCAAGCAAGCTTGTTGATGTGCCACTTGCATTGAGCGTCAATTTAGAAACAGCTGTCAGCGTATTGCTCGTGAAGGTGCCTTCAATATGTGCGCCCTGTAAAATACGCTTGTTGGCAGCATTGAAAATCGAGCTTAGTGACGACGCAATTGTATACGGTACACCGTTTATATATACTTTATCCCCTGTAATATCACCCACTGTATACACTGGAGTTCCTTTATCTGCCTTCTCTGCGCGCCAAATGAATGTTGCCATTTGACCACGTGTAACAGTACTCGACGGCTCAAATGCGATTGGCGTTATTCCTTTTGTGATATTTAAATCGACAAGTGTTTGAATAAAATAGGCATTGGCATTTGTTGCTGGTACATCTTGAAATGTATTTGTCAGCTTCGTAGACACACCAAATCTATAGCCAAGCGACATAATTTTTGCCATTTGACCACGTGTAATATACGCGTCCGGTTTAAAGCTATCATCTGGAAAACCACTAATAATACCTGCTTCTGCTAAAGCGGCGATGTATTTGTAGTTCGGATGTGTCGCTTGTACATCCGTGAACCTTGGATTTTTCGGATTTTTCGTATTAATATCAATAGACAATGCAATCATTCTTGCTACATCTGCACGTGTAATCGCTTCATTCGGACGGAAATTCCCGTTTTCACCTGTCGCGATATTTCGTTTATATAAATCCATTACTGGCTCATAATAATCTGCATTTGGATTTAAATCACCGAATGCATAGGCATGTGTTGGCTGTGGCATTGCTACAATAACGCCGCTCGCTGCAAGTACTGCTGCAACCGATGCTTTTGATAGCTTATGCGTTTTTTTCGAATCCATTTAGAGAGTACCTCCCCTTTTTTAAATTGTGAAGTCAGAATTATGTAACTTGATAACTTTACCCTTCTTATATCGGTCAAATTCTCCTTTTCCTTTATAGAGAAATTGATTCCTTTCCTCCCGAATACAGTATATTTTAATTTCCATTTCATCCATTAAATTCTCATAAAAGTCCGTAGCACCCTCTGCCCAACTGACTTCTATGACCTTTTACTAAACTTTCATTTTCTTAAAAGGGAAAATCTACCCCAAATACCTACAACTAAATATCTGAATTATGAATGGCCTTTTCGCAAAAACACCTCTATAAAGAAATAAACATAAATATACTACTTCGCGTGTAAAATCGCTCCTTCAATCTATTTATTATACAAACATAATCTTAATTTAGTATTCCGCTCTTTCATTTAATTGGATATTAAATAGACCAAAACGTATAAAACCAACGTTACCACAGTGCAATGCAAGCAATATGCTCAATCACCATCCGTGAAATCCCCTATAAAACTAGTATAAGATACTCATGAGTTATATAATATTTTTCGCTTGAAAGGAAATGTTACAATTGAACAAAATGAGTTCCATGATGGGGATTATCATTCCAATCGTATTTAGCGCTACATTAATAATCGCGGGCGCAACCGAATCCAATGAATGGGATTCTTATTCAGATGTTGCCGTAAATAAAGAATGGACCATCACATTTAATAATTCCATCGCAGCGGATTCTGTTAAACACAATGTTTATATACAAGATCAAAAGGCAAATAGAATTGCGATTCAATCCACTGTTTCTAAAAATAAATTAACTATTTCCCCAACGGAAAATTTGCAATACAACACAAACTATAAAGTAGTTGTTACAAATAATTTAAATACAACTGCCGGCAAGTCGATGAACCAAGGCGTCGTTATTCCATTTAAAACGGTGGCCAACAATAATACCCCTTCTACACATACAAGCGTTAAATCATTCCCTACTGAATATGACTTCACATGGGATATGCCCTCTTCGGACTATAGGCAATTTAACTTAGTCGGCACTAAAAATGGACAAACTGTTGCTGGTTACGAAACTACGATTGGACAAGCTGCCTTTGGTATTCAAGTAGGTAGCTCACGTAATACGGTGGTGGCCAAATATGGCAAGCCGCTCAAACATATTAAAAAAGATCATACAAACTACACGCAAACATATATCGATAAATATGATAACGAAACAAGCGGCACGTATTTAATAGATGATCGGTACGTAACATTTTTTTATGATGCGCATAAACAAAATAAGGTACGTTCGATTACATGGGTAGATGCCCAGACCGAAATGGCCAAACCTGGATTTTTTGCGACTCCTTCCGACGAATTACGTGAAGGCTTTGAGCATTTAATGGTCGAGCTAATTAATCAAGCTCGCGTGACGGAAGAGTTACAACCACTTACTTACACACCTGATTTCAATAGCGTTGCACGTAAGCATAGTGCAAGCATGGCCAACAATGATTACTTCGGTCACGTGGACTTAGCTGGTGAACGTGGTGGAGCTCGTATGAAAAATGGCGGTGTCTCGTATTCTTGGTGGGGCGAAAATTTAGCTTACGGTCAATATAGCGCCATTTATGCACATGAAGCATTGATGAATTCCCTCGGTCACCGTGATAATATTTTACGCACAGAGTTTACACATATTTTCGTTGGTGTCGAATTTAACAATAAAAATCAGCCGTACTTTACTATGAATTTTTATTCCATCTAAATTAGTGCCTACCCAATTGAGTCTGATCAATTGGGTAGGTTTTTTACATTAGTCGTCTATGTGTCTAGAAAAGTTACAAAATTAAAACAACAGAACGTTAATTTTCAGAGTATTTTAATAATAGTGTTGCATAGATATATAATTCCACAAAAATAACTGTTATACTACGGATTACCACAAATAAAATCTGTATTATCATAAAATTCCGTTATTAACTACTAAAAGGGGATGGGCAAATGACAATTTTAAATGGCTTAAAGGTACTTGATTTTTGTTCGCTTTTTTCGGGTCCATTTGCGACGATGATGTTTGCTGATTTAGGGGCAGATGTCATCCATATCGAATCGGAACGCCGTGTTGATTTAATGCGCATTATGCCACCATATGATGAAGAGCACGAATCTTTTATTCATCAACATTTAAATCGTTCCAAACGTTCACTTCAGCTCAATTTAAAAACACCTGAAGCAATTGCTATTGTGAAAAAGTTAATTGCAGATTACGACATTGTTATTGAAGGTTTTCGTCCTGGGGTGATGAAGCGACTCGGCATTGATTATGACACGTTGCGCGCCATTAATCCGCGCATTATTTACTGTTCTATTACGGGCTATGGGCAAACTGGGCCGTTCTCCAACCGTCCAGGTCATGACAATAACTATTTATCGGTGGCAGGAGTATTGGATCATTCACGTTTGAAGGATAAAAAACCGATTGCTATGGGCATTCAAATTGCCGATATGGCAGGTGGGGCTATGCATGCAGCAGTAGGGGTGCTCGCTGCTGCATTACACCGCGAAAAAACAGGTGAGGGTAAATTTATTGATGTTTCGATGACCGATGCGATGTTTGCGATGAATGCCGTCTATGGCGCTCAATATTTTGGTAGCGGACGTTCACCACAGCCAGAAGAAGAAATTTTAAACGGTGGAACATTTTACGATTATTACCGTACAAAAGACGGGCGCTATTTTTCAGTTGGAAGCTTGGAACCACAATTCCGCAAGCTCCTTTGTGAAGCACTTGGAATTCCTGAGCTAATCGACAGTAAATTTAAAGATTCAGCTTATACGCAAAAACGCTTTAAAGATGCTGTATCCGATGCTTTTTGTACAAAAACATTTGAGCAGTGGCTAGATATTTTTAATGATGATTTTCATGGCTGTGTGGAACCCGTTTTAGCATTCGATGAAGCTTGTGCGCATCCACAAATTCAGGCGCGAGATATGCTCGTAGACGTACCGAAACCAGATGGCACAATGCAGCGTCAAATCGGAACAGTATTAAAATTTGATGGGATTGAACCAAGTTATCAATTTGTCGGAACAAAAATTGGGGCACATACAGAGGAGATTTTAGAGCAGTATGGATATTCTGCCCAACAAATCGAGCAGCTTGAAAATAACGGCGTGCTAAAATAAAAAAAGGTGTGTCCAAATAATGTTTTGGCACACCTTTTCTATGTTTTTTTCATCCAACTGAAACAAAGGTATTATATACGCCTACACTTGCAACCAAGGATAAAACAATACCTACACAGCTTAATAAAACATACTTCAGCATTCTCATCACCCCTTCTATTAAAATTTTAATAGAAAGACATAGGTATTCGCTGTAAGAAATATCACATGTACGCTTATAATTATATGACAAAATCCGTACATTACATTTTCACTGTCATTCGTTGCTCAATAAACAACCGTAATTTATTTAAATGCTTCGGGATGACTAAATACTTTTTATAAACGCTTAATAACTTTTCTAGTAAAATATCCTGTTCTTCATGAAATAATATTTTGAGTATATTACATACGTGCATAGAGGTCATTTCTGCAATTTGTATGTACGGTCCGTGTCGTTCTAAATAATGCTCTTGCCATGTTTTTAACGATTCCCGAATAAGCTGCGTCGAGCCATCTACTAGCATCGCAATATCTTGCTGAACATTGGCTTCGATTTTATGTAGTTCCTGCATTCCATTAGGTGATTGGAGCATTTCGAAAAGTACCGTGCATGTAGCTAATTCGTGATTTCGAAGTAGCGCAATCGCAATATCAAACTGATTTTCCTTTACTAACGTATCAATGAGTACAAAAAACACATGCTCTAAATAGTTCTCTTTGTAATTTTTCACTATCGCATGTGGCTGCGGATTCATGCTATTCAGCACATCCTGATATTCCACTACTAGCTCAATCGCATGATTATTTAACCGTTCCCCTTCAATTAAATACAGTCCATATGCAATGATCGCTTCATGTTCCTTTTTAAAAATGGCCTCTTGAAAAAGCATATAAGAAAGAAGCGTTTTTTCCTTTTCATTCAGCGCTAAACTCCCACTTGACCAATTGGCTTGTAAAGCATCAATGCATTTTCTCAATCTTAAAAAATGGCGTCTACCACTTGTGAAATGAGTTCTCGCATTTAATAAATGAAGCTGTTTTAACTCAATGGAACGAGGATTTGCACCATCAATTTGCTGCACTAATTTATGAATAATGGACGCCGTTCGATTCATGGTTACATGATGTTGAAGTTGCTGTTTCAAAATCCCCATCAATTCAAGAGGGTGTTCTATTTCGAGTAATGGTACTTGCAAAAATAAGGAATAGAGCTTTTTCGCCAATACATGCCCCCAAAATGATGTGTGCTGTGAATAAATCGGCTGCACAAGGAATTGTTCTTTCACTTTGTACACATAGATGATATCGAGCCCACTTTTTAATTTTGACACGCCAATTGGTTTTGAAAACAGCTGTTCTATAAATTGTTCAAAACGCATTTCTCCGTGAATATGTAAGAAGTTAAATAATTGCTGGCTATTTTTTGGGTTATCAAAAAATTGTTGCACTCGCTCATTTGCCACCTCAATATTGAAATGGGCTTCCTGAAAAGTATCATCTAAAAATAATTTTGCTTTTCCCCAATAGTTTTTAATTAATTGGAAGCAAAACTGCTCTGCTTGGTCTTGATCAATCAAAAATTGCGCACTCGGCAATGTAATGCCCCAACTGCCCTGATGTATTTGGTCGGCTAAAAATTTCTCTAGACAGATTCGTTCCAAGCCTTCCCCTGTTTGTCCGTTGGTTACTTGAAGTAGCTGCTCATCAAATGATAGCAACAAACAAATCCCTCCCCTTTTTTCTACTATTTCCATATAAATCATACAAAAAGTTCGATCCTTTTGATGGAAGTATTCTCTTAAATACGTGCATGAAAAAGCATATCTTCCTTCTATTGGCTTTGTAAATCTTGCCTGCTGCTTGCAACAGTGTCGTTCATACAAAGGCCTTTTAGAGTTCGATATGCTTTTGCACCTATTTAATTTCCTTTTATGTCGGTCACGATGATTTTCGTTGGATTTGCTTGGACCGGTATACTGCGTGTTACCTTTTCGTAAAATACGAACAATAGCTTGCCCGCTAACCATTCCGAACTGACGTACTTCCCCGCTAAATCTACAATTTCCGTCTTGCTCCCTACATGTATCTTTAATTTGAGCTGCTCACTGAATAATCGGTCATCAAATACGCCCACTGACACTTCGCCTTTTTTGCCATACTGTTCAAAAATGACCAATAGTGGGACGACATGTGGCGGTTGAATCATCGGCAATGGGGTAAGTGAATCAACGTAAACAGTAATTTTCCCCTTAACTGGAATAGCTGAGACGCCCAAACGTTGCCCATCCTTTGTCATGAGTGGCGTTTCTGCTGTTACTTGAAAAACAATCGATTTCCTGTCATCTCGATCGCTCAGAGTTTCAATAATCCCAATCCCTGATTGTACGCTAATTGAGATGACTGACGCCTCAATTTTTTTGACTAGTGGTTGCATAACATCATCTCCCTACATTTCTTTTTTTCCTTATTCCCGAAAAGTAGGCTAGAAAAACATTCTAGCAATCATATTGACGTTTGACTGGTTTAAAAATACGCGCTTTTTTAAGTAGTACCTTTGGAATTTGCATCGTCGCTGTTACTACACCCGGATGGCGACCAATTTCAATGGACCCAGTAATTGTTGCGCGGTTTTTCACTTCATTTATGGACAGGTCAAATAACTTTGCCGCTCGCTCCAATGCGTTATCTGTTGCACGATTTAAATCAGCACCCGTCCCAACAATAGATAATGGGTAGCAATCCTCTATTTGCTTCACACCATATTCTTCCGCTAAGTCACGCGCGATACGTTTTTCTTCCTTCGTAAACGGCTTTGCTGTATATGGTAAATCCTCTTCATTTGGCAATAAAATTGGACCTTCTAATGCCACCTTCTTTAGGACATTTACTTGCAATTGTACGATGCCTGAAACATCTGTTGTATGCCCTGCAATTTCTCCGTCGCCCTGCATCGCATGCATATCACCCACATACACACCACCACCAGCAACCTTTACTGGACAAATGAGGACCGCGCCTTCACGTACTCGGCTAATGTCCATATGACCATCCGTACGGTGAATGTTTAACTCGTCCTCTGTCATCGTAAATTCATGTGGTGCCCCGATTAAAAATGTACCAAAATCACCCGCATTATGGGAATCTGGCATCGCTTTTGAAGGTGTTGTCCCCAGTTGACCTACGAACGGACGCATTCTCGCCATCAGCCCAATTAGATCACTTGGACCAAACCCTGCAATTGGATGTTGTATCGACTTTTCAGGGGTACGCATAAAGTCTTTAGCATTTAACGCAATTCGACGAGCCCCCTCCTTGCCTACTGTTAAACCAATTTCACTACCCGGATGGAATGCCATTGTATAACCATTCGTCAGTTTAAAAGGTGTTGTGTCTGTATTGCATGTGGCACAACGAACAGACTCTTGCCCAATTCCTTGCATTACTGTTTTCGGATGCAATTTTCCACATCCTGGACACTTCACTTTCACAAATGGATCGCCAATAAAACGATCTTCCTGCGCTTCATCTGTACCCGACGATGTAGCAAGCGACGTCACTTGAATCGATTTAATTTGAATAATTAGCGCATCCCCAACCTCTGCACCTTCTACATAAACAGGCTTTGTTACTTCATGCCCACCACGAATCGCTGGCGTAATCATTGGCCCCCAGCAACCTGGCGCTGTGTTGGCAATAATCGTCCCTCCATCCTTTAATGGTCCTAACATTGCTGCATATGGATTGAGAACCCCATCTGTAAATTCATTAACAAATAATGTTTCTACAGCTTCTACAGTTGGCTCCTGCACGTTTTCTTGTTCTATTGTAGACTGATCTGTCTGTTGCTCGATTGTTGAAAATTGCTCATTCGACATATGAAACCCTCATTTCTGAATCAAGTATAGTGTGTTGAAACGATAGAAAATCAAAAAAATTCGGTTTAATTAGTTAGATCATTCGCTAAAAATCTTATACTTTCTCCTTAATTGGGAAAGCCTTCCTAATCTCCATTATACAATTTTTAAGTTCAGAATATTAGATTGATTTATGACAAATGAAGATTATTTCTACTTCCTTCTTATAAAGAAGGCATCTTACCTGGAGCAATTAGGGATTTCAAGCGTTTATAATTAAGCAAATGTCGAAATGGACAGTAAAAATTTATTCCCCCATTAAGCACGGTAATATTGTATGCGGCATGTTAAATAGGAATGCCGATAATCAAAAATTTGCATATATACGCACTATTAATACATCAAATTTTGCATCGAATTTTAAAAATTGGGTATATCAATACTATATTGAAAAAAGGAGTCGGATGAACAAATGAAAGTAAATTTACTGTTCGCACTGCCATTAAGCCTTTTATTGCTTGTGGCGTGTAATGATGACAAAGTAACAGAAGTAACAACTACGAAGCAGGAAAATACGGATATGCAAACGGGAGCGAATACGAATAATACTGCTAAAGATGGTGCATTTAGTTTTAACAGTTTTTCATTAGATGTCGATTACGGAATTAATGATAGCTTTGAGGTCGATTATGAAGTCGAAAATAACGTTGTTGAAGCTTCGATTGAGGATCGGGCTAATACTAAATTTGAAGGAAATGACGCTTATTCACAGCTGGCGCCCATTTTCAAATCCTTTATGTTCACATCCGCCTCTACAGATCAAGAGATCATCACCGAAGTATTAGCAGCTTTTAAATTAGATGAAAACTACCATGAGTTTGAAGCAGATATTCATTTTTCTGATGGCTCAATAAAGGAATTTAAAGTTAAGAAGTAAGATTTATTTATAGCAGTTGGAAATCGGGTAACTCCCCTCTTTCCAACTGCTTTTTGATGATTTCAAAAGGTTTATTTCTTGCCGTATCGTTTCGGTGCTTGTTGTATAGGGTCCCATACTCCGTTAAATGGTGGTGCATACGCTAAATCTAAATCCAATAAATCTTCAAATGACATAGCATTAAATAAGGCCGTAGCAAACACGTCGATACGCTTATCTACACCACTTTCACCTACCGCCTGCATACCTAGCAATTGGCGGCTTTGTTGCTCCACTAACATGCGGATTTTCATTGGTTTTACAGGTGGATAATAACTTGCTACATCATTCGCCTCGTAATGATACACTTCTACAACATCATTAAGGTCATCCGCCGCTTCATTCGTTAAGCCTGTCATCCCTATTTGTAAATGAAAGAACTTTAAAATGGATGTGCCTACAATCCCTTTAAATGATTGCTCAACCCCTGCAATATTTAGACCTGCTATACGTCCTTGCTTATTGGCTGTTGTGCCAAGTGGTAAATAATCATCCTTTTGTTTCACCCGGTGATAATGGGATGCACAATCTCCAGCTGCATAAACATTTGGTATGGATGTTTCCATTTTTTCATTCACAATTAACGCACCATTAGCTAACTTGGCAAAACCGGTAGCGAATTGCGTATTCGGTTTGATACCCGTTGCGACAATGACTAAATCTGTTGCATAGCTTCCTTTTTTGGTACGCACACTTTGTATATTTTGCTGCCCTTCAAAGCCTGTAATCTCTTCTTCAAACAATACTTCAATCCCATTTTTAACGGCTTCTTCTAACACCATTTTGGCTAACTCTGGATCAAGGTTCGACATCAGTTGAGCGCTACGTTGAATGATACGCACTTTTAAGCCACGCGCACGAATCGTTTCCGCCACTTCTAGCCCAATAAATCCCGCCCCAATAACTGTAACATGCTCGGTACCAGCTAAATCTTGCATAAGTACAGCCATCTCTGGAATTGTTTTAACATAATGAATGCCTTGTAAATCCCGATTTTCCCAATCTTGCATCGTTGGTGAAGCACCTGTCGCGATTAACAGCCTATCATAAGAAAATTCAAATGCTTCACCGCTATTCACATCCGTAGCATGCACAATTTGAATCTGTGTATTAATTGCTGTGACTTCATGGAAAATGCGTGCATCCATGCCATACTTTCCGCGATACGTTTCCACATCTCTAGCAATTAACTCATCCGTATGTGCTACTTTCCCATTAATTACATAAGGCAATCCACATTGACCATACGAATAAATATCACTGCGCTCTAGCACAAGAATTTCAGCTGTCTTATCATTTCTGTAAATCTCCATTGCCGCGCTCATACCCGCCGCATCTCCGCCAATAATAACTACTTTCATCTTCCCAACTCCTTATCCGCATGTTCCATTAAAAAATTTAATTATTTCGTTTCCTATATGGTTTCTCTCAAAAGCTTATTGTTCCCTTTTCCTTAGAAAAAATTTTTCACTTTCTTGTATACTTTTTTCAATTTCATTTGTTATATACATGAGTCTACTTACAATTAAGTAAAAGATACATCATTTAGCATTCAAATAATCTGTACTGCGCAATTTACCATTTATTAATGCTTCTTCATTAGGACTAGTTGTAGATAAATATTAAACTTTGAAAATCCCTAGGTGCATTTTATTATGCCTAGGATTTTTTTATCATCCATTATATATTTTGCTAAATATCCATATAACCGCCACCCAAAATATGCTAAAATTAATATCAGAAAAGTCTAACTTTTAAAGGAGCTATGTACATATGATTAAAACATCAATTGCAATCATCGGAACAGGTATTGTCGGTGAACGTATCATCAATCAAGCCCTCGATAACCCAAACATAGAAATCACAGCTATTTATGATGAAAATAAAGCGCGTCTTGAGGAACTTTCGGCAAAATACAACGTTCCGACTGTAGCTAGTTTACAAGAATTACTTCAGCTCAAATCTGACTGGGTATATATTGGAACACCACCAATCAGTCATGCACCGCTTGCACAGGAAATTGCAAAACATGGCTTCCATATTTTATCGGAAAAACCGTTAGCACATGATGCAACAGATGGTGAACTAATGGTTCAGGTTGCACAACAAAATAATGTAAAAACGGCGATGCATTTCCCACTCATGTACAGTCCAGCTATTTATCAATTGAAGCAGGAGATAAATGATGAAGAAATGGGCACTATTACAAGCATTGAGTTACATACATATTTCCCTGAATGGCCACGTAAATGGCAACAAAATCCATGGATAGCTTCGCGTGAGCAAGGTGGCTTTATTCGCGAGATTTTCCCACATTATTTCCAGTTAACACATCATTTATTTGGTGATTTATCAATCATTGCACATGAAATAACATACCCAGAAGATATTACTTTATGCGAAACAGGGATTACCGCGCTTGCGAAAACAACAAGTGACATTCCAGTAATTATTAATGGATCCTCTACAGTTGACCAAGAAGAGCGCATTGATTTTATAATTTTTGGTACAAAAAAAGTCGTAACGCTCCGCAATTGGTCACAAGTGTTAATAAATGCGCCGTATGAGGCAGAGCAAGAAGTGATTCCGACTGTTACACCGCAAACATTACTTCAAGCATGTCATGAAGCACTTCATAATGAAGATGCCTTCCTTGTCACGTTTGAAGAAGGACTTAAAATACAGCGCTGGATTGATACATTGATTTCAGAAAAGTAATGCTGCGTTTCACCTAATCTTTAGGTACCCGTTTTTTTACGGTTCCATATAAAAATACACTATTTATAAATGTAACAAAGGGGGAAATTTGAAATGAATTTTTTACACTATCCTTTTCCAAGTAAGCGAAATACGGTCATTGCCAATCGCGGAATGGTCGCAACGTCTCAGCCACTTGCAGCACAAGCTGGCTTAGACATTTTAAAAAGGGGGGGCAATGCAGTTGATGCTGCAATCGCAACAGCTGCAACATTAACGGTTGTTGAACCAACATCTAACGGAATCGGGAGCGATGCATTTGCGCTGGTTTGGATGAAGGATGAGCTATATGGCTTAAACGCATCAGGACCTTCTCCAAAATCAATTTCTAAAGAAGCTTTGAGTGAAAGAGGCTTTGACAAAATTCCAATGCATGGTGTTATTCCTGTCACAGTTCCAGGTGCCCCTTCCGCTTGGGTAGCCCTTTCAGAACGTTTCGGAAAATTACCTTTAACAGAAGTGCTTGCACCTGCTATTTCTTACGCTGAGGAAGGCTACCCTATTTCGGCTACGCTCGGGCAAAATTGGAAAATCGCTTATAAACAATACAAAGAAAAACTAACAACCGAAGAGTTCACGAGCTGGTTTGAGACTTTCTCCATTGATGGACGTCTACCTGAAATCGGTGAAATTTGGAAGTCCCCTGCACATGCGGGGACATTAAGATTAATTGCAGAAACAAAAGGGGCAGCATTTTATAAAGGCGAGTTAGCGGACAAAATTGATGCCTTCATGAAAACGTACAATGGCTTCCTTTCTAAAGAAGATTTAATGAGCTATGAACCAGAGTGGGTAGATCCGATTTCGGTTCATTACAAAGGCTATGATGTGTGGGAAATCCCGCCAAATGGGCAAGGTATTGTAGCGCAAATGGCACTGAATATTTACCAACATGCGGATGCAAAATGGCAAGATGCGGACAGTCTTCACCAACAAATTGAAGCGATGAAGCTTGCCTATACAGACGGAAAAGCATTTGTAACAGAACGTGCCCAAATGCCTGTTGATACGGAAACATTGTTATCAAAAGAATATGGCGAAAAACGCTTTGCTGAAATAACAGATACAGCACTTGATCCAATCCCGTTCGATATTCCAAAAGGCGGTACGGTTTACTTAGCCACTGCGGATGAAGAAGGAAATATGGTGTCCTATATTCAAAGTAACTATATGGGCTTTGGCTCAGGGATTGTTATTCCGAATACAGGAATTTCGTTGCAAAACCGCGGCTATGATTTCTCACTTGATGAAAATCACCCAAATTTCTTGCAGCCTGCGAAACGTACGTATCATACAATTATTCCAGGTTTCTTAACGAAAGATAATAAAGCAGTTGGTCCATTTGGGGTAATGGGTGGTTATATGCAACCACAAGGACAATTCCAAGTAATCACACATACAATTGATGCCCATTTAAATCCACAAGCTGCACTCGACATGCCGCGTTGGCAATGGATGGGGGAAAAACGAATTGAAGTGGAGCCTCAGTTCCCAACCTATTTAGTTCATGCACTTGCACAAAAAGGGCATGATATCCATATTACGCATGACAGCGGTTTATTCGGACGCGGTCAAATTATTTGGCGCGACCAAAAAACAGGTGTCCTCTACGGCGGAACTGAATCACGCACAGATGGCCAAATTGCAGCGTGGTAACAGACTGCTAAAGCAAAATGAACTAAGGTATTTTCAAACATGCCTTAGTTCATCTTGCTAATGACTGCTTTAAATTTAACAAGCACAAACTCTCATAACGGTGTAGGTATTTCAAACTATTTATACATATCATTAACATTTGTGGACACTTTTTTAAACATTAAATACTATATTCGCTTTTGAATTTCATGATTAATTTGTATGATTTATAGAAATACGAGAGAAAACATTCAAAATTACCCAACTATAATGGTATACTTCTGGTAAAAGGAGTGACTTTAATTGAAAAAACTTTTACTATTAACAATGATTCTTTTTTCCTATAATATATTCACTACCCCTGCAGAAGCTGCGAATGTAGGAAATGTTGCTACTACAAAGCCAGCACCAAAATCAAATAATTTAGACGTAACAAAGCTCTACGCAGTGGGTGGTAATTTAAACTACTACATTACAAACTCTAACCATAAGGCATTTGAACTTTCTGTGTTATCAGGGAAAGACCAAATTGGTGGTTACCTGACTAAAAAAGGTACTTCATTTGAAGGTTTTGAAATCGGCAAAGTTTATACAGGAGAGCCAAAAGTTACAAAGAACGGCAAACTGATTTATATTTTAGTAGACAAGCTAAACGGCAATAAAATTGATTCAATTTACTGGGAAAAGACAGATGAAGTATCTGCAAAGAAATTCGAAGCTATGAAAAAAGATACGTCTGCACGTAAATATACAAGCTTAGAGTTTTTACTTGTTGAATTAACGAATGCAACACGTGTAAATAATGGCATTACCCCATTAAAATACGACCATAAAGTGGCGAAAGTGGCGAAAAACCACAGTACGGATATGAGCAAAAACAATTATTTTGATCATTACAGCCCTAAAGGTTTATCGCCATTCGATCGTATTCAAAATGCGGGTTTAAAATTCATTGCTGCCGGCGAAAACTTAGGTGTCAATTTCCCTACAATTTTCGAAGCTCATAATGCATTACTAAACTCTCAAGCACACCGCGAAAACATTTATGAAAAAGCTTTCAAACAAGCAGGTGTCGGTATTACTGGAAACCACTACACAATGAAATTTATTACGTACCCAAAATAATCCTATTGAAAAGGACATCAACTGCAAGCATGCCGGTTGATGTCCTTTTATTTACTAAAAAAAGAAAGTGGACCGAGCTGAAAATGCCTCGGTCCACTTTTTATGCTAATCCTAATTCTGTTTTTAAGTCTTCATGACAAAGAGTTAAAATCATTTGCTGCTCTTCATCTTCTAATTCAAACTCTAAGTAAGCATTGTCTTTTTTATCAATAATGAAATAGCTGATTACGCGCACATTTCCATCTAGTACACCAATAATGGCACGGATTTCAAGACCTGCTTCTGAATAAAGCTCGTCCTCTTCATCAACTTCCACATCTAATAAAAGCTCATAACGCTTGCCTTCTATAATATTCGTTGGATCTAAAATCGTATCAATCGAAAATTGTGTAATATTCATATTCATGCTCCTCTCAAAAAGCCTACCTCTTTAATCATAAACAAAAAATCCCTTAGGTCAAATGAAATCCAAGTGACAGCGCTCGTTTCATATGCCAAACTAGAACTTAAGGAGTGATACATTTGAAAAATCTATTCTATTATCAAGATTCGATGCTCTCTGAATTTAGAGCAAATGTTGTACAAACAGGAACCGAGGAAAACCGAAATTACGTAGTACTCGATAACACTGCCTTCTATCCAACAGGTGGCGGGCAGCCGCATGATACGGGCTGGATTAATGATATTGAAATATTAGATGTCGAAAAAGTGGATGAGGAAATTCGCCATTATACATTAGCGGATGTGACTTCATTAAATGGCGAAATTCACGGTAAGCTCAATTGGACGCGCCGCTTTGACCATATGCAGCAGCATGCCGGGCAACATATTTTAACAGCTGCTTTCGTAGAGCTTTTTGATTTTGCAACAGTGAGCTTCCATTTAGGTACAGAACTTGCCACAATTGATTTAAACACAACAGATGTGACGGCCGAACAATTAGCAGCCGTAGAAAACCGCACCAATGAAATTATTTTAGAAAATCGTCCAATCGATACAAAATGGGTAGATAAAGAAGGTTTAGCTGAATATAATTTACGAAAAGAAGTTAAAGTTGATGCAGATATTCGTTTAGTTATTATTCCAGAATACGATTACAACGGCTGTGGCGGTACACACCCTACTTCTACTGGACAAGTTGGATTAATAAAAATCCTCGCAACAGAAAAAATGAAACAGCAAATTCGCATTCACTTTGTATGTGGACAACGCGTGTTAAAACAATTAGCGATGCGTAAACAAGTGTTAAGCGATGTTGCACGACAATTAAGTGTTCCTGAGGAGAATGCAGCCGATGCTTTACGAAGTTTTGCACAAACAGCTAAGACAAACGATAAAGCACTTGGAGAAGCTCAAGATGCACTACTTGTATTTGAAGCGCGCGAGCTAGCAAAGGATGCGATTGCTGCAAGTGTATTTTCAAACCGCTCCATTCAACAACTACAAAAATTAGCTCGCTTTATCACACAGGAAAATCCTGATGCCATTGCCCTTTTAGTAGCAGAAAACGATGAAAAGTTACAATTCGTTGCTTCTCGTGGATCGAATATTACGCACTCTATGAAAGACATTTCTTCAGCTATCCTACCTATAATTAATGGTAAAGGTGGTGGCAATGATGCCCTTGTACAAGGTGGCGGTGAAAAAATCCTTACTGCCGAGCAGTTACTAGATGAAATGAAAAAGATGCACGTCTAATTAACTTCTCCTTTATTTACAGATCAACAAGGGGCAGTGGTATATACACCACTGCCCCACACCTTATAATTTAAACTGGCGAATCGCCACTTGTAATTCTTGTGCCATCGTTGAAAGTTCCTCGGCTTGTTTAGCCATTTCATCCACTGTATTCAGCTGGCCCGTTGCAGATTGTGTTACATCATGTACATACCCTACTGCTGAGGAAACAGAAGCTGACATTTCCTCCATCGATGCTGAAACTTCTTCCGTATTGGCACTCATTTGTTGTGCGGAACCGCTTAATTCTTCAATTTCGGTCGAGATTTGAGTAACTATCGCGACAATTTCACCAAAACGTTGCTCCAATTGATGAATTGATTGGATACCAAGCGTTACATTTTCTTCACCCGATTCCGCAGCAGTAACGACATTCTCTGTATAGCGTTGGACTTTTTCAATTAAAATATTAATTTGTGCTGCAGAATTTGCTGTTTGTTCGGATAGTTTTCGAACTTCCCCCGCAACTACGGCAAAACCTTTCCCAGCATCACCTGCTCGAGCTGCTTCAATTGATGCATTCAGTGCTAGTAAATTTGTTTGATCTGAAATATCCGCAATCATTTTTGAAATTAAACCAATTTCTAATGATTCTTGCTTTAATTTATGAATAATCTCTAGCTCTATCTCAGTACCTTCCTGAATGGCTTTCATTTGCGTAATCGAATGATGCACCGCTTGATAACCATCACGTACTTTATTTTCAATGATATCTGTATGCTCAGCTACTGTGCTCGCCACTTCTGCAACTTGCTGAATACCCATCGCCATTTGTCCCATCGCCGTTGCACTTTCCTCTGCGGCTTGCGCTTGGCTATTCGAACTATTCCCTACCTCTTCGATTGATTGTACAATCTTTTTAGCGTTCGCTGTTACTCGATTCACATCGCGCATTAGCTCACAAGATGATTCACTGACATTCATTGAACTCGTATGAACTTTCGTAATCATTGTCCGCATACTTTCTACAACTTTTGTTAACGAACGTGATAAAATCCCCAGCTCATCTTGGCGTTTTTGATGCCTTTCATGTGGTTTATGTGTAAAATCACCCTGTGCAATAAATTCACTCACTTTTACTACTTCACGAATTGGTCGACTAATTTGATTTGAAACAACTACTGCAAATAATAAACCAACGAATAGTACACTGAATGTAGAAATCGTTAAAATAATCTTCATTCGATTTAAGCTAACAAACATTTCTTGCTCAGCTGCTATAATACCCATCGACCAATTATTCCCCAAATTATAATAACCTAAAAAGCGGTTCTCCTTATCAGTATGAGCAAATTCGAAAAATCCCTCTTCATCACTTATCATTTTCTCAATTGCTAAAGCCTCACCTGTCATGTCGCCTGTTTCTTTTGCTTCAGCTAAAAAGTTCTTTTGTTCTTTTACATATTCGGAATTTGGATGTGCTTGAATTACTCCTTCTTTGTTCACTAAAAAGGCGTAACCTGTTTCACCAACTACGATATCATCTAAAACCGTTGATAAAAAATAACCATCCATTCGCGCTAGTAATAATGCCTTTTCACCTGTTGTTGTCGCAATTGGTGTCGCAATCATAATAACTGGCTCATTTGTTATACGGCTAATAATAATATCCGACATCACCGTTTCTCCTTGAAAGGCTTCCGTAATATATGAACGATCTGCTAAATCTGCTGTGCTTCCATCTAAATAACGCGCTACACCTTTTGCGTCCACAATGCCAAACCCTATATAATCTTCACTTTCAGCAAGGCGCTTTTCTAAGTACGAGGATTGCTCATCAAAATTCATATTTTGAATAACAGCTTGTTCTGCAATGCTTTCGACTTCTGTATTCGTACGTTTAAAAAACTCTTCTATGTAATGTGAAACATCTCCCGCCTTAGATTGCAGGTTATCTTGAATTTGTATTTCTAATGCATTGTAACTATTGTAATAGCTAGATACGGCCATAATTGCACATGATACCGTTAATAATATAATAATTGATAATGTTAGCTTTGCACCTATACTTTTAAGTCGCATTCGTTTCCCTCCAATTACATTTTTAACCATTTATTACACCTTTATATCCGTTTTCACGGACACTCTAAAATACCCTATTAATTTCCATCATATAGAAATTATATAGCTAAGTAAATACGAATTAAAAATATATTACTCTTCATTTTAATAGAAGATACGATTTCCATGATTACTTGTAAGCAGCTACTGAAACCTCGATCTACTCTTTATATAGATTCTAATAAAATTCGCGTTTGTTAAGTTGGTCAAAACACACACGGCATGTGGCTTTTCTCGTATAATTTTGCACTCCTTATTTGTATACTTTAATTAACAATTTCGATAAACCTTTAAATTATACCCACTAAAAAAAACGTCACAACTGTGACGTTTTTTGGTTTATTTCTGTTGTAATTCTACCGTGATAATCTGAGGGAGGTTAAAAATTCGATATGGAAAAATACTATTTCCTAATCCTCGACTAATAACCATTGTTGTATTGTTCTCTTCAAAAATACCAGCTGTGTATTTTGGGAGTAATCCTTGAGAAGGTGCAACAAGCCCACCTATAAATGGTACTCTTATTTGGCCACCATGTGCATGCCCCGTAAATACGTAATCCATTTCCTTTTCAACATACGTTTCAAATTGTTCTGGTCGATGGGATAACAGCATCGTGAAAAGCTCGACATCTACACCTTCCATCGCTTGATTAATCATCTCTCCAACAGAACGTCCCATTAACGGATCTTCTATACCGGCAATGGCGATGCGTTCCCCGTCACGCTCTAACACCACTGCATCATTCGGTAAAACGTGCACCCCTAAATCCGTCAGTGCTAAATAAATTTCGTCCATTAAATTTAGCGCTACCTCGTGATTTCCGAGCACGTAATAAACATCCGCAATTTCAACAAACTGTTCCACTGCCTGCAAACTATTTTGCAAATCATAGCGTCGACTATCCACTAAGTCACCTGTAATGAAAATCGCATCAGGCTTTGTTTTACGTACTTTTTCTACTAAGCGCGATTGATTTTTGCCGAATGTCGCATCATGCAAATCCGTAATTTGTGTCACCCGGTATCCATTAAAGCTTGCTGGAATTTTGTCCGATTCATGCACTAGCTTTGTCGTCATAATCCAATTGTTATTCACATACAAAAACACATAAACTGCCGCTACAAAAAGAACTAATTTTAATATCTTTTTCACTATCCGTCGCTCAATTCATTATGGATTGGATGAGCTAATCAACCCGCCCACTGTTATCAATGATATTGAAGTGCTTCGGAACATTCAAGTGTAAAATCCGATTTCCGATAAAACGGTCGAATTCTCCATACTGCATATATCCCATATTTATAGGCTCTAGCATTTCTAATTTCGCTTGAATCGTATAAAACTCCACTTTTTTCTCTACTTCTGAAATATAAAAATGATTATCTTTAAATTCAATCGTAGGCGGCTCTAAGTCCTTTGAAATATCGATTCGATTATAAATAATTGGCATCTCATAATAAGTAGCAACAATATTATTAGACTTCGAATCATTCCATGTCACCGCAACACGCGTATTATAAGAATTATCTGCCAGTGTAATTTCTATATCTTCCGCTGTTCCCTCATAGCTGTTGGCAAAAACAAAATAATCAGCTGGAATTTGATCAAACTTATCAGCCCAATATAGTTCATCTAACTTCTTTTCCTCTGCTAGGGCGACTTTAAGTTGTTGCTCAGAAAGCACTTTCATCGTTTTATCTGGCATAATTAAAATTCCTATAAACGAAATGACACCAAGCATGAAATAAATGATCATTACCCATGACGTTCGTTTCGGTGTCCAAATTCTCACTTTTGATGCAAGCTTTTTAACACCAATAATTAATACACCCATTATTAAAATCGGTAGAAATATTAATAACACACTCATCGTCGTATCACCTCTCTACGCTGTCTAATGCCAATCGTTAGCACCCAAAGTGGTAGAATCATATAAATTACTCCCCCTGGTACTCCTCCAATACTAGGGATAAAGAAAAACTCAAACAATGCCCAATTTAAAGTATCTTTCAACTGCATATAGGAAATAAGGGCAATAATTAATAACAGCGTAATTATTTTCGAGAAATCAAATAATGTTTTCGCAAAAAAACTTGCTGATCCTGCTAATAAAACTAATAAGAAAAATAGAAATAATGAAGACAGTTCAAAAAGTGACCCCATATTGACCTTCACTTGATCAAATATTAATAGTCGCGAAAAAATAATAATATAAAATGAGCTTAATGCGGACAAAACTGTAAATGCGCTGAGCACAACTAAAAATAATAAAGTTGATACCGTTTCTGTAAAATTCGTTGTCACAACCGAGTAATTATCATTGCGAATGGATTGAGTAGCGAGCAACCAACCGAGCATAATAGCTGAAATAATACTAATTATTAATAAAATATCTAAACTATAAAAATGCTCATTATATTCCAAAGAGCCACCACCACTCCCCCTGTTTCCAGTACTTCCGGATAATACGGTAAAAATAACTTGCACGATTACTATCGTACTAAATGTCGCGCTAAACACACGACATTTCCACAGTAGCTGTTGCCAAATATTTTGCGTAATACTGACATTATTTAAAGATGTCATCAATTATCCCCTCCTTACTACTCGTCAAATATTTACACACTTCACTGGCACTTAATGATTGGCTCTTTACACTAGCCGGTATCGCGAGTCCGTTATTTTCAATAATCGCTTCAAATAATGGCGATTGTTCGCGCTTATAAAACACATGTGCCTTTTCCAGAAGGGGCTCGATTTCTTCTTTTTGCCCAACAATACGAAGAGCCATTTGCTGTACTTCTTCTAGCGGCGCATACAGCTCGACCACTCCTTCATGCAGCAACAAAATATCTTCAATTAAATGCTCCATCTCCTGTAAATAGTGGCTCGACATAATAATCAATCGTGGAAATGCAATATAATCCTTCAAAATTGCACGGTACATATCCGAGCGAACGGCTTCATCCATACCATTCATCGGCTCGTCTAAAAGCGTCACCGCACAGCGTGTTGCCAAGCCGTAAATCAAATTGAATACAGCAGTTTGCCCCTTTGATAATTGCATATGTTCGTTTTTTTCTGAAATACCGACATAGCGCAGTAGATCAAATGCGAGCTCCGTTGCAAAATTCGGGTAAAAACGTTTCGCATGTAATAAAATTTCCTTCAATGTAAAGATTGGTGGAAACGACATCTTATCCTCAATTAAAATGACATTCGCTGCAACATGTAATGCATTAAACGGCCTTTTCCCAAGCACTTGCACATGTCCGCCCGTTTCTTTTAAATGCCCCGCTAATAATTTTAGAAGTGTCGACTTCCCTACACCGTTGCGTCCGATTAACCCAATAATTTTAGGCTCATCTATTTGAAAACTGACACTTGTTAATACATTGCTCTTTCCGTAACGTTTTTCTAATTTCTCACATTGGATCACAGCTCACCCCTCCTTTTGAATTTGCTTAATTAATGTAATCAACTCTTCATCTGATACGGCTAATCTTTTCGCCTCCTGCACAATTTCCTGCGCCATTTTCGCTAAATTATGATTTCGACGTGTTGCTAAAATACGTTCTTTCGCATCTACTACAACGAACATGCCAAGCCCCCTTTTTTTAAATAAAATTTCGTTTTCGACTAAAATCGTTAGTCCTTTTCCTGCTGTTGCGGGATTAATATTAAAAATTTCAGCAAGTTGATACTGCGAATACACTTTGCCTTCAGGTAATAAGCGCTCTGCTAATATTTCATTTTCAAGCCATTCTGCTATTTGAATATAAATCGGCGTCGTGCTTTGTGCGTTAAAATCCAATAATAAGACTCCTTTCCTTGAAATTTACTCAGTACATTAGTGTTGTAATGTACTATACGTAAAAATGAACAGACTGTCAAATATTAACTTATTGTAGATATTTTTACACTATAGGGTTTCTTTATAAGGTAGAAAGAAGCGTTTATACGATGTAATTGCATAAAAAAAGGAAGCCCTTTAACAACAAGGACTTCCTTTTATATAAAATATTAGCGTAATTTAATTGATCCGCCATCTACCATGATTGTTTGTCCAGTGATGTAAGAAGAATCTTCGCTTGCTAAGAATACTGCAACGCGACCGATATCATCTTCAACTTCACCTAATCTTCTTAGAGGAATTTTAGAAAGCATTCCTTGGTAGTATTCTGGGTTGTCTTCTGCCCATTGAATCATACCTGGTGATTTAGCGATTGGTGAAATGATGTTTACATTAATACCAAATGGACCAAATTCGTTCGATGCTACACGTGTAATTCCACGAATCGCTTCTTTTGCTACTGCGTAAGAACCTTGGTTTACATCTCCGTTAATACCAGCACCTGATGCAAAGTTGATGATGTTTCCTTTTGATTCTTTTAAGTAAGGTAGTGCAGCTTGCATTAAGTAGAACGTTGGATAGAATCCAGTATTAAATGAGAAATCGAAATCAGCTTGTGTCGTATCTTCAATCGAGTTCATTCTTGATGCGTGTGCATTGTTTACTAAAATATCTAGTTTGCCATAACGCTCAACAACTTGTGTCACGATATTTCCAAGCTTGTCATGTTCCATAAGGTTTGCTTGAATAAACATTGATTCTGGTTGGTATTCTTGTAATTTTTTAATTGCTACAGTTCCTACTTCAGCATTTAAGTCAACAATTACTACTTTAGCTCCTTCTTTTACAAAGGCAGTTGCCATACCCATACCGATACCGCCTGCGCCACCTGTAATAATTGCTACTTTTCCATCAAGTTTTTTCATGATAAGTTCTCCTCTATAAAAAACATATTTTTTTGTGTACCCAATAATGACATTGGATTTTATAAATTTTCCTATAAGGCCTATAATGCCGTTTTCAACGACATTACATTAATGTAAACAAGCAACTTTTTTTCAGTTACTTTATGTAACCATAATAACCTATTCATTTTAATGTGTCAATTATGTGAACTAGCTTTACTATATATAGCAAAACGCTGGTTTACACGTGAACTATTATAAATTATACCAATTTGTTTAACTAAAGAATACAACTTTTAGATATTTTATTTAAAAAAGAGAGAAGTTGATTTCCAATTAAGAAGACAATCTATTTTCACGTTAAATCGGCACAAGTTACTAAAATTTCTCCGAAAACTTATCCACAAACGCTAGTTATCCACAAAGTTATCCACTTTTCTCTTAGTTGTACACATTTTATCTGAAATTTTCAACAATTGACAAAAAACTTATCCACAATACTTCATTTTTTTGAAAATAATACATTTAAATTGTGGATTAGTTTGCTGAAAGAAGGAATTTACTATCTAATTTCTACTTAAAAAAGGCAGACATGTTGAATGAACAACATGTCTGCCTTTTGAAAGATTATTTGCGATGTACTTGCAAGACATGTCTTATTTCATGTCGTTTTCTGATTCATCATTTCCAAATAGCACGGGCTTTAACGCATCTTCACCCGAGCCTTCTGCCAATGGAACGCGCGAACGATAGGCAGCCCGACAAACTAAATGCCCCGCAACAGGTGCTGTAATGAAGACGAAAACAATTCCTAATATTAAACGAATACTTACAAAGCCATCATGTATCCAAAAATAAATAAATGAGCCTAATAGACAGCTTAATACAGATAATGTCGCACTTTTTGTTGCAGCATGGGAGCGTGTATAAACATCCGGAAGACGAATCATGCCGAATGCACTAATGACACTAATAACCGCGCCAAACAAAATCAGTAACGCCGCCAATAACTCAATCAGCTGATTTACGCTCAACGATTACACCTCTTTCAATGTATTTCGAAAACGCAATCGTCCCGATAAATGATAAAATCCCCAAAATTAAAATCGCTTCTAAAAATGCTTTCGTTTTTAAAACAATGGAGACAATGGCAATCGCCGAAATCAAATTGACTCCTATTGTATCAAGAGCTATCGCACGATCTGGAAGCGATGGTCCTTTAATCACACGGAATAAAGAAATGGCAATGGCTATCATAAATAAGAAGAGTGACATGTTCAAAATCGTATTTATCATTCTGTCACCTCCAAAATAGCTTGCTCAAATTTACCGATTGACTTGAGTACCGTTTCCTTCGATTCTTCAATATCCATTGCATGAATATAGAAAACACTACCGTCTTCAGATACTTCCATTACTACTGAACCTGGCGTTAATGTAAGCAACAGCGCTAATACGGTAATTTCCCAGTCACCACGTAGTCGTGTTTCATATGTGAAAATCCCTGGTGTAATATTCAGCTGCGGTTGTAATACTTGCTTTAAAACAGATAGGCTCGAAAGAATTAGCTCTTGAATAAGTAACAAAATGAGCTTGATTACTTTTAACACACGACGTAAGTAAAACTGTATACCGAAAAATCGGTGCATTGCATATAAAATGAAGATACCGATAAAGAACCCTGCCACGAATGTTGAAAAACTAGCATTGGGATCGTCTTTAAGTAAAAACCATAATGCTGCAATAAATAAATTTAAAATAAATTGTCCAAACATTAGCTCACCCTCCTCTATTCATTGGCATTTAAAATAGCATCCACATAAACAGAAGGATTTACTAATGTATATGCTGCGTCGTTTACATAAACGGCAATTCCTTCTGCGCCAACACCTAAGCCGACTATGCACAGTGCAAATAGCATAAATGAAACCATCGCACCTCGAGGAATTGGCTTTTTGTCATCTTCACTAATTGACGTTTCTCCAAAAAAGGAAGCAAGGAAAATACGAAGAAGCGAATATAAAACGATGACACTTGAGCCAAAGCCTAATGCAAGCAACACATAGGAACCTGTTTCAACAGCACCTTGCCCGATCAAAACTTTGCCGATAAAACCACTCAATGGCGGAATCCCAACAAGCGCACACATCACAATAAAATAAAGCCAACCAAAGAGTGGATAATTTCGAATCAATCCACTCATATTTTTCACGACAATCTCTCCAGTTAAAAACACCATCGTTCCAATAATTAAAAACAGTAGTGCTTTGGCAATCATATCGTGAATTAAATAATAAACAGCCCCTGCCATTGCTTCTTCCGTTCCAATTGCGAGCGCTAATAATATAAAGCCGACACCAATGACAACATTATATGTAGCAATTGTTCGCACATCATGACCCGAGAGCGCCCCCATACAACCTGCAATTATCGTCAAGCCAGCCATTATACCAATTAACGTATGTGTCACCTCTGGATCGAATGGGAACATTAATGTAAACGTGCGGAATAACGCATAAATCCCTACCTTTGTTAATAACGCCGCAAATAATGCTTGCACAACAGTAGGTGGAACGCTATAAGAACCTGGTAACCAGAAGAATAGAAGCAATCCTGCTTTTAAAGCAAACACAATCAGGAAAACAAGTGAGACAAGTGTCAGTATTGGCTCTTGTCCTACTTCTGCCACACGCTGTGAAATATGCGCCATATTCAATGTTTTTAACGTGCCATATAAGTACGCAAGCGCGAGTAAAAACATCCATGAAGCGACGATATTGATTAACACATATTTTAGTGCTTCACGTAGCTGAAACTTTTCACCGCCAAGTGCTATTAATGCAAAGGAAGCAAGTAGCATTACTTCAAAACAAACAAATAAGTTAAAAATATCCCCTGTCAAAAACGAGCCATTTACACCTGCCACTAATAATAGAACAAAAGGATAGAAAAACATCCGTTCATGACGAGGTCCAATCGTTGAAAAGGCATAAATTAAACAAATGGCTGTCACAATGCTTGCCGTTAGTACTAATAAAACAGCAAAGGAATCCGCTACAAACAAAATACCAAACGGTGGAGCCCAACCACTAAAATCAAGTCGTAAAATACCCTCTGTTTGAATTAATTGCAATAAGACAATCGATACAACTGCAACAAATACCATTGTTATAAGGCTGACAATGCGCTGCAACTTAATCGAATCACGTAAAAAAACTAAAAATATTGCCGTAATTATCGGCACAATCATTGGTAAAACAATGATATTATTCATCTGATTTACCTCCTAGCTGCGAGAAATCATCTGTGCCGTTTGTTAAATACATACGGTAAGCAAGAACAAGTAAAAACGCTGTAACGGCAAAGCTAATAACGATTGCCGTTAAAATAAGCGCCTGTGGCAACGCATCTGTAAAAGCTTCATCTGCTTGCCCAATAATCGGCACGTCCCCCTTTTTCAAGCCACCTACCGTTAAGAGTAATAAATGGACGGCATGCGACAAAATCGCAGTGCCCATAATGACACGAAAAACACTTCGAGAGAGGATTAAATACGTAGCAATTGCTACAAGTATGCCTACAAGTATTATCATTAAAGATTCCATACTATTCATCCTCACTTATACTTAAAATAATCGTTACAAGTGTACCGATGACCGTTAAAGCAACGCCCGCCTCAAACAATACAACCGTAGACAGATGCTTTTCTCCCAAGATTGGAATAGTAAAGTAGCCATCTGTTTGTGTTAGAAAAGGCGCATCAAAAAATAACGAACCAATTGCTGTCCCTGTTGCGAGTAAAACACCAAGTGCAGCAACCTTCTTAAAGTCGAACGGCATGCCTTTATGTACCGTTTCAATGTCATACGTTAAGTACAGTAAAACAATGGCTGAGCCTAGTACAAGCCCACCAATGAATCCTCCGCCTGGCGCATTATGTCCCGCGAAAAATAAGTACATACCAAACGTTAAAACAATAAAGACAACCATTCGAACAACGGTTTTTAAAATCACATCATTTACTTTCAACGTCTGTATCCCCCTTTTTCGCCTTAAGCTTAATGAGTGTATAGACGCCAAGTCCTGCAATAAATAACACGACCACTTCTAGCATCGTATCAAACGCACGGAAATCACCTAAAATTGTATTAACGATGTTTTTCCCGCCCGCTAAATTATAAGCATCCTCAAAATAAGCTGAAATCGGTTCGAACTTATCATAATTCATCACCGCTAAGCCAATGAGCGTAACCGTTGCACCTACTGCAATTGAAATCATCGCTTTTGTTATTTTGATTGAATTGGACACCTTTTCAGGCTGGATTTTCGGTAAATATTTAAACGCTAATAAAAATAGCGCTGTCGTAATAGACTCTACAACAAGCTGTGTTAATGCCAAATCTGGTGCTCTAAACACAACAAAGAAAAATGCAACTGAATAACCAAGTACACCGTTTAGTAAAACAACTGTAATCCGTTGCTTGGCGAATAAAATGGCACCAGCAGCAAAGACCATAACAAATACCAAAATTAACTCATACGGTTCAATTGCTGAATCCTTTGATGGATCCCAACTTAGCACATCCGCATAGAGTGCATATCCCGCTAAAACAGCGATAAAAAATACATAAATATAGATGAAATAATACGAGAGATGTCCGTTCATATAACGATTTGTAATACGGCTCGAATAACTTTCACCAGAGCCAATAATTCGTTCATATATCGCATTAAATGTATATTTTTGCGGGAAGATTTGATACATCGGGCGCCATTTTTTAAGCGTACGATACAGTAAAATTCCAAACACAATGACACCAAATGTCATCCATAATTCTGTATTAATATAGCCATGCCACGCTGCAATATGCGGTGTAAGCTCTTCACTCGAAGGAAACATCGGATAAATACTAGCCATCGCAGGCTGTAAAATATAATGGCCTAATACATTCGGGAAGATGAAAATACCAACAACAAACGTAATTAAAATATAAGGAGAAATTAACATCCCAATCGGTGCTTCATGTGGCGGCTTTTCCAAACGGTCTGGCTGGATTTTGCCAAAGAATGTACGCATCACAATAATCGCGCAATAAACAAACGTAAAAATACTAGCAATCCATGCGACAACCGGGAAAATTAAACCGAAATTATCAAGTGAAAAAATATTTAATTGCATAATATTCACAGTAGCTGCAAAAAACATTTCTTTACTTAAGAAACCATTAAATGGTGGTAAACCTGCCATTGAAAAACTACCAATAACGGCAATTGTAAACGTAAATGGCATGAGCGCCATTAATCCACCTAAACGGCGAATATCCCGCGTTCCTACTTCATGATCGACAATACCGACCATCATAAATAGCGCGCCTTTAAACGTTGAATGATTAATTAAATGGAATAGTGCAGCAAATGTTGCCTGTGTGTAAATGACCGTATCTGACGCATAACCTAAGTGCAATGCGGCCGAACCAAGTCCAAATAAACTCATAATCAAACCGAGCTGACTGATTGTTGAATAAGCAAGCAAGGCCTTTAAGTCAAATTGCTTAACTGCATTGAATGAACCCCAGAATAACGTCAAAATCCCGACGCCACTCACTGTCCAAAACCACACTTCATGTCCACCAAAAATCGGTGTTGTTCGTGCCACTAAGTAAATTCCTGCTTTTACCATTGTAGCGGAATGCAAGTAGGCTGATACAGGTGTTGGTGCTTCCATCGCATCCGGTAACCAAATGTGAAACGGAAATTGTGCGGATTTCGTAAATGCACCAAGCAATACAAGAAGCATCGCAGGAACAAATAATGCACTTGCTTGTACAACTTCTAAATTGGCAATAATTTCACGAATGCTAAAGGTACCCGAAGCAACATATAACATTAAAAAACCTGCAAGCATTGCGACGCCACCACTTACGGTAATAATCATCGCCTTACGTGCACCCGCCCGTGAAGCTTTACGGTGATGCCAAAATGCAATGAGTAAAAACGAAGAAACACTTGTTAATTCCCAAAAAACATAAAGCACCATTAAGTTATCTGAAAGGACGACGCCAAGCATAGCGCCCATGAAGAGCAATAGATAGCAATAGAAATGATGTAGAGATTCTTTTGTTGATAAATAAAAAATAGAATATAATATAACCAAACTACCTACACCAGTAATGAGTAAGCTGAATATCATACTCAGACCATCTAAGTAAGTCGTTATATTAATACCAAATGTGGGGATCCACTCGTATGTTTTCACAAACGTTTCACCATTTGCAATTCGAGGGATATATGAAGCTAACAGTGTAAATAAAACCGCAGGAACTACCAAAACAAACCATCCGAGATGAATATTCTTGAATCGCCTATATATAAATGGAATTAGTGCTGCAGCGATGAATGGGAGCATAATAGAAAAAGCAACAATCAAAAGCAAAGACCTCCTAGCAATTAAAGTCAATGTATCAAATTTGTAGTAAGCGTGAAAAAATGGACTCTTACTTGACTATCCACATAACTCACTTCATAATAATGTGTCATATAGAGAGTATATCTTTCTAACATCAAAATGAATTAATTAAGAAACATACCTTTAAGATAATTTTTATTATGGACTATTTACTAAACAAAAATAAACATTACAGTTTTAAGTATACAATAACAATGCGCTCCTTGCACTGTAATAGCGTTAGTTTTATCTCATTTATACTTAATTTCTCCATTTTGAATTATTATTATAGGATAAGAAAAAGAGGTGCGGGCTAAAATGAAACACATTAGAGGCCGGATAGACGAAAGTATTTTAGTTTGTGTATATTATGGACAAAATGGAGAGCGTTTAATACGCAGAGGGCATAAACTAGCTACATTACTAGATTGTCCACTTTATGTTTTAACGGTCGATCCACAACAACTCGATGCTTTCGATGCAGAAAAATCAAACTACATCGAACAGTGGGGGCAATTGGCGAAAGACTTAGAAATTGAAGAATTTATCGTTAAGGACAATGAGCGCCGACCGATTCAAAAGGTGATTTCTGAAGTAGCGAGAAACTGCAACATTACACAAATTATTGTTGGACAAAGTGCCCAAAGTCGATGGGAGGAAATTACGAAAGGCTCTTTCTTAAACGTCTTATTAAAAGAAGTGCCATTTGTTGATTTTCATATCGTTTCGGTTAAGCGCCCTTCTGAGGATGAATTAATCGATATTTTTGAAAAAGGTGTACGTACTTACCTAGTAGAAGATGACGAGGCGTTTAAAGTAGCTTTCACTTGTCCTAAGATTATCGCTATTGAAGGGATTTTCTTCAAAGAGATTGGCACTGACTTCGACAACGGAATTTTTAAATTTGCGTATGATCAAAAAATGCACGAAGTTAATATTACTGAAGGAATCGTCACAAATCCAGAACGTATCCCACTTGCTTGTCGCCCGGTGAATGGCTAGACAGCCTTCCTTCAAAGTGCAAAAAAATAATATGAATATTCGATTCCCCACTTTAAGACTTTGATCTTAAAGTGGTTTTTTACATCCATAAATCCAATTGGCAAATATCCATAGCACAGTTATGATAAAGTTATTGAAATTTACACGTTTTTTCATTTTATCACCTAGAAAGGAATGCTAATAATGCACTATAAAAAGATAAAACCGCAAAAATTATACGAGCAAGTTGCCAATACAATCGAACAAAAGATTATAGGCAAAGAGCTTTTACCTGGAGATAAATTAGATTCTGTTGAACAACTTGCGAAAAATTTTGAAGTGGGACGTTCAGCTATTCGTGAAGCATTAACATCCCTTCAAGCACGAGGCATCATTGAAATTCGACAAGGTGAAGGGACATATGTACGCAAAATCACTGCTGAAGATATTACATTAAATGTACCGCATTATGCCACATTTTCTGAACAAGATTTAAAGCACATATTTGAAGTGCGTAAAATTTTAGAACTCGGTGTCATCGAAAACGCAGCCACTCGTCGAACGGAAGCTCAACTCCAACAAATGCAGCAAGCAATTGAGCAGATGCAAAAAGGTTTACTCGATACAGAAGCTAGTAGTTTTGCCGACATGCAATTTCATGCAACAATTGCAGATTCAGCGAATAACCCTTTGCTTGTATCCATGTTACAAAATGTATCCATACCGATCGCAACACAAATTAAACATACACGCGATCTACTTGTTCAATCCAATACAAAAGCGTTAATGCAATTACATGATGAACATGTTGCGATTTATGAGGCAGTAAAACTTGGTGAGCCTATTTCTGCACGGAAAGCGATGGAGCGCCATTTACGCACTGTAGAAAGTTTACTTTTTTAATGAAAAAAGTGCATCCGCACCCGTTTTATAGCGACCTCGATTAGCTGAAGTGGATGCCCAAACATTAAAAGTATGTAATTACCTCTTCGAATCAAGTAAACACTCGATAGTTCTTTATTTTTAGACTCATCAGATGACCGGTTGACTATTTATTCTGAACATTGTAAATTTAAATTACAGGGGGGATTGTATTGAATGTTTCTTTGTTTGCAACTTGTATCGTGGATATGTTTCAAAGTAATGTCGGAAAAAGTACTGTTGAGCTTTTGGAGAGACTCAGCTGTACAGTAAGCTTTCCAAAAGGACAGACATGCTGTGGTCAGCCAGCATATAATAGCGGCTATGTGAAAGCCTCGAAAGATACGATGAAAAATACGATTCGTGTTTTTGAAAATGCCGAAGTAATCGTCTGCCCATCTGGTTCTTGTGCATATATGTTAAAAGAATATGTGCATATTTTTAAAGATGAACCTATTTGGCAAGAACGCGCGCAACGGATTGCCGACAAAACGTACGAGCTCACGCAATTTATTGTGGAAGTACTCGGAATTGAAAACGTCGGGGCAAAATTAAGCGGCACCGCAACCTACCATCCATCTTGTCATATGACGCGCCTTCTTAAAGTACAGCAAGCACCTATGACCTTGCTTAAAAACGTCGATGGTCTAGAGATTATTGAACTTCCGTTAAAAGAAAATTGTTGTGGGTTTGGTGGGACATTTTCCGTTAAAATGGGGCGCATTTCTGAGCAGATGGTCGATGAAAAGGTTGCCTCTGTTCAACAAACAAATGCACATTATTTAATCGGGGCAGATGGTGGTTGCCTATTAAACATCGGTGGTCGAATCGAACGGCAAAACCTCGAAGTGAAAACAATGCACATTGCAGAAGTATTAAATAGTAGATAAAGGGGGCGATCATATGGCAATGAAAATTAGTAAAAACAAATTCAACGACCGGCTTTCCACGAATTTAGACAATGATTTTATGCGTAGTGCCGTCTCCTCTGCCCAGCACCGCTTTCAAACGAGACGTAGCACTGCTATTGAATCACTTGATTGGGAACAATGGCGCAATCACGGAGAAGAAATTCGGCAGCATGTTCTCGAGCATTTAGACTATTATCTATATGAATTAAGTGAAAATGTTGCAGCGCGTGGCGGGCATGTCTTTTTCGCAAAGACAGCAGAAGAAGCAACGAACTACATTACGAACATTGCAAAAGAAAAACAAGCAAAAAAAATCGTCAAATCTAAATCAATGGTCACAGAAGAAATTAACTTAAATACGCATTTAGAACAACTCGGTTGCGAAGTGATTGAAACGGATTTAGGGGAATATATTTTACAGCTTGATGACCATGACCCCCCGTCTCATATCGTGACCCCCGCTCTCCATAAAAATAAAGAACAAATCCGAGATATTTTTACTGAAAAGATTGGCTATACCGCTTCTTCTCAACCAGAAGAGTTAGCACAGCATGCACGGCAAATATTACGCCAAGATTATTTAACAGCAGATATAGGCATTACAGGTTGTAATTTTGCCGTTGCCGAAACGGGTTCGGTTTGTTTAGTTACAAATGAAGGCAATGCGGATCTTGTCGCGGCGCTTCCAAAAACGCTCATTTCAGTGATGGGCTTGGAGCGAATCGTACCAACTTTTGAAGAAATGGAAGTGTTAGTTAGCATGCTGACCCGCAGTGCTGTTGGGCAAAAGCTGACGAGTTATATTACTGTGCTAACGGGCATTCAAGAAGAGCTTGATGTCGATGGACCAGAAGAATTTCATTTAGTTATTGTTGATAACGGACGCTCATCCATTTTAGGCGGCGAATTCCAATCTATTTTGCAATGCATTCGTTGTGCGGCCTGTGTCAATGTATGTCCCGTGTACCGTCACGTTGGCGGGCACACGTATGGCTCCATTTACTCTGGTCCCATTGGTGCTGTGCTCTCTCCCTTACTTGGTGGCTATGATGATTATAAGGAATTACCTTATGCATCCACACTTTGTGGTGCCTGTACCGACGTTTGTCCAGTTAAAATTCCGCTGCATCAGCTACTGCATAAGCATCGGGAAGTAATCGTTGAACGCGAAGGACGTGCACCTATTAGCGAAAGCTTATTAATGCAGGCATTTGGTATGGGTACATCTTCTCAATCCATCTATCGTTTTGGCTCTAAGCTTGCGTCTACTGCTATGAAGCCTTTTACATCCGATGATAAAATTTCAAGTGGTCCTGGTTTACTCAAAAATTGGACGGATATTCGCGATTTACCGTCACCGAAGAAAGAACGTTTTCGTGATTGGTTTGACACGCATAGTAAAGGAGGGCGATCATAAATGATTAAAAACCGTGAAGCCTTTTTACAAACGATTGCAACACAGTTAGGCCGTTCTACGCCTTCCCTCACGAAGCCTGAACGTAATTGGAAACACCTACCTCAGCATGAAGTACTGAAGGGTGCTTCTGCGGATGAACTTGTTGAAATATTGGTAGAGCATTGCGCTAATATTCATACGACCGTTAAAATTTGTACACAATCGACCTTGAAACAGACACTTGAAGAAGCATTTGCTACATATAATAACGGACAAATTATCTATAGTGATGATGCCCGTTTTGAGCAGCTTCAAATCGAATCCTTTATCGCTGCACAGCAAAGTTTCAAATGGGATCCTACACAAGGTGACATGAACATCGAAATTGCCGAGCGTGCTAATATTGGGGTCGTTATTAGCGATATCACGTTAGCCGAATCCGCAACGATTATGCTACAATCCTCTGCACAACGCGGACGGACATTATCGTTTTTACCAGAAAACTCGATTGCCATTATACCGAAAAGCAGCATCGTACCACGCATGACACAAGCCGCCCAATTTTTACGCAAACAAAGCCATGTTGCTTCTTGCGTTAGCTTTATTACGGGTCCGAGTAATTCAGCTGACATTGAAATGAATTTAGTTGTTGGCGTACATGGACCTGTGCGCATGATGTATATTATTGTGGAGGATGTATAGTGCCCTACCGTTATTAAACGTTAAACCTAAAAACACCGAGTATCAAGATTTCCCTTGGCACTCGGTATTTTTTAGTGAGCTACTTTATCTTTTGGCAGTAAAAACGCAACAAGTAACAATAACGGCAATATGGATACCGCAATCATCGTAGGACGAATGCCGAATTGGTCCATAAAACTCCCAATGACCACAGAGCCAATTGCGCCCATCCCAAACGCTACCCCAACTGTTAAGCCTGCCATTGTTCCGATTTTAGATGGGACAAGCTCCTGTGCATATACAACCGTCACCGTGAAGCTAATCATAATAAGTGACCCAATCGCAATTAAACTAACAACGACAAGTGAAATCGGTAAATATGGCAATGCTAAGCACAATGGAATTGGTCCGACAACGGAAATTAAAATCGCGTTTTTTCGACCGATTCGATCGGATAATGGTCCACCAAAAAACGTCCCAACCACTCCGAACGCCATAAATAGGAAAATTAATAATTGCCCAAATTCCACTTTAATCCCGTATTGTTCAATTAAATAAAACACATAGAAACTCGTGATATTCGTAACATAAAATGAACGTGCAAAAATAACAACGAGCAATAAGCTTAGCGCAATACCGACTTGCTTTTTCGTTAATTTTGGCAACGAAGACACAAGTACTTTCTTCACTTTCGATAGTTTTTCTTCTTCAAGCTGACGTTTATACCATGCTGCAATTTTTGATAACATAAAAATTCCGATCGCAGTAAATATTAAAACAAGCGATACGCCATTCATTCCAAACGGCAAAATGATAAACGCACTTAATAATGGCGCTAATGCTTGCCCAGTATTACCACCTACTTGATAAATTGACTGTGCGAGCCCGCGTTTATTCCCCGCCGCCATGAATGATACGCGGGAACCTTCTGGATGGAAGATCGCTGAACCAATGCCTAAAAAAATGACAGACATTAAAATCATCCAATATTTATCGACGACAATTAACAGCGACAACCCGATAAATGAACTGACCATCCCTAACGGCAACGCATAAGGAAACGGTTTTTTATCGGTCATAAAGCCGACTGCTGGTTGCAATAGACTCGCAAATATATTTAACACAAAGGTAATCATCCCTAGCTGTGTAAAGGTTAACCCTAAATCTCTCTCTAGTAGCGGAAACATCGCCGGAATGACTGATTGCATCGTATCGTTAATTAAATGACAGACACCTATCGCTACCATGACAGGATAAACCGGATTGGATTGCTTTGCGGTTGTAGTAGACATTTCTTTCATATCCTTTCAATTTTTCAATTACATCTCGGCTCAATTGCATCCCTATTTAGAATTGTAGTGAATGGAGATAAATTGGTATAGTTTCATATCGATCCGACCATCATATCGTTTAAAGGAGTGATGAAATGGAGCTTAATTTATTTGAAATGCTCATCCGTACAACTTTTGCTTTTTTTGCTATTTTACTGCTTGCACGAATTATTGGCAAAAAACAAATTAGTCAGCTGACCTTCTTCCACTACGTAACAGGGATTACGTTTGGCTCAATTGCTGCAGAAATATCCGCACAAGCGGAAACCCCTTTTTTAGATGGATTGGTTTCTTTAATATGGTGGACTGTATTAACTATTTTTGTTACTTATTTAACATTTAAATCAAGTAAGGCACGCGTTTTATTTGATGATCGGCCAATGATCGTTATACAAAGTGGCGTTATTTTAAACGACAATTTAGAAAAGGCACGCTTGCATATGGATGAAGTAACGATGCTTTTACGCGAACAAAGCATTTTTTCACTCGATGAAGTACATCATGCTATTTTCGAAACAAACGGGGAATTAACTGTTCTAAAAAAACCCCTAATGCGTGAGGTAACAAAAGAAGATTTAAAAATCGCCTCACCCGCACCTCAATATATGCCAACCGAACTCGTTTCCGATGGTAAAATTATTGTAAAAAACTTAAATGAGCTTAATTTGACAGAAGACTGGTTGCTAAAAAAATTATCGAAAAAAAATATTCATTCTGTTGAAGATGTTTATTATGCGCAAATTTTAGAAAACGGCTCCCTGTACACTAGTATTAAAAATGCTAGTCCACCTTCATAATGTCAATCGGTGTTACAATACCTAATAACTTTTGATGGGGCTTTCCGTGTTCTGTAATAAGTAAAGCTTCAAAACGTCGGCCTCGCTCAACCCCTTGTTTAAAAATTTCCTCCGCCTCATAAATTGTCATAAAGCGGCTAATAAATTTATAGTTTCGGTTATTATTTTCATATTTCAAAATATCTTCTAGTGTCGGTGTGTGCTGTGGTAAACGTGCCCCAGCCATCGACGTTGCTAGCCAATTCGTGACACCAACTGTCGTGACTAACCCTTTAAATGCATGATTTTCATAAACCGGAAATTGCGTATATTTTTGTTTCCGAATCGCCTTTAAAATATGCTGCAGCGAATGGGTCGTTTGAAATGTGAACACGCGCTTTTTAAATAATTGACCGACAAGCTTAGGTTTCGTTAACACTTCATCAATATGTTCGATTTTCTCAACAACTTCTATATGTGGTTCGGCAATAACATATTCCATCGACGTTCGATTATGTACAATCGCATTTCGTAAATCCGCATAGGAACGTAAATCGTCTTCGTATTTTCGAACAAGAGGGCTTTTCTTTTTTGCCAAGTCAATTAAACGATAAAATGCGATAAAATCCTTTGCTTCAGCAATCTCCCTCATTGAATGATCAATGCGATTGAATGCCGTTAAAAACCGATCTGAATTTTTCACGTGATCTCCTCCTCACATTTTTCAACAACTTTCGACTAACTTTAATTATATATGATTTTCTGAATATTTGAATAGATTCCAATGATGTCGTTCAGCTAAAAAGGACACATTCCACGTAATTGTGAGATGTGCCTTTTCCTATTGTTTAGCAAAAATTTACCCTTTAAAATGTAACCGTCTCACAAGTAGCACCAGTCAATAAATATTTCCACAAATTTTCGTAACCTTGGTTTTTAAGCGCTATAAAAAAACAGGCAAGCGCTACTCCATGCGAAACGACGGCAATTTTCCTATATGGTAAATAATCTAAACTTTCATGAAACGCAAGCATGCGAGACGTCACTTGTTGAAACGATTCTTGCGTAGTTTGTTGAAACAACTGCGGTGAATTCGTATAACAATTATATTGGCCATCATTTTGCAGATTACTTATTAGACAACCTTGCCAATGTCCTAGATTAATTTCACGCAAGTGCTCACTTGTATGAATGGCGCTGTTCGGGAACATATATCGAGCGGTTTGAAACGCTCGATTCAAATCACTACAAAATACAATTTCCGGTTCCCATTGCACTTGTTTTGCCTGTTGAATCCCTTGCTCCGTTAGCTCTGAATCCAACCACCCTTGTAATCGTCCTTCTTTATTCCATTTTGTTTCAGCGTGACGGTAATACTTAATGATTTTCGACATAATTGATTATCTCTTCCTTACACTTTGCCCATATCTCTTCACTTTTTACGGCAATTCGGAACCACTCTCCATCTAACCCAACATAATTTTTCGTGTGACGTAACACAATGCCACGATTCAACAAATGTGAAAAAAACGCATCGGGATTAAGCCTATTTGGTAATTTAAATAAGAAGAAGTTTGCCGAGCTATCCGAAATCGTACACCCTAAACCTTTTAATACTACACTCATGCCCTCTCTTAAACGCCCACTTTTCTCCCTAGATTTCTTTACAAATTGTTGCTCTTGTAAACAAATCGAGCCGAGTTCAATCGCAATATTACTCACATTCCAATGCGGTAAGAAACATCGTAATTTGTCTGCTTGCTTCCCAATCACATAACCTAGTCGAACTCCTGCAAGCCCAAACATTTTTGTCATCGACCGCAACACAAATAAGTTCGTATATGTATTTGTTAATGCAACAACACTTTCCGCTTCATCTGTCCAATCGATAAAAGCTTCATCTATAACAAAGTCACAATGCGGATACTTTTGTATTAAATCCTCAATCCATTCCTTTTTTAATAAAACACCCGTTGGATTATTGGGATTGCATATGTAAATAGCTGACACACGCAATAATAATTCATTTAGTACCTGTTCATTAAAACGGTAATGGCTAATATCATTCGAAATGATTGAATGAATCGTACAACTTTGCTGTTGCAATGTTCTTTTGTACTCTGAGAAAGAAGGTTCTAATAACGCAATATCTTTCCCTCTAAAAAATTGCGCTAATGTCACTAACCCTTCTGCCGCGCCATTTGTTACAACAACATGTGATTTTTGAACTTCGTGAAAATCCGCGATATCCGTATAAAAAGGTTCTGCTTGTTCATTAGGATAAGTTGCTAATTTAGTGAGTAAACTGGGCCAATGTTCTTTAATCTTCTCAGGAAACCCATCCACATTAACGTTTTCACTTACATCGATTACTTCTTGCGGCATTGTAATACCCGTTGCTTTATACAACGCCGATGCATTCGCCCCATGTGAAGGCAATAACATATAGTATCCCCCCTATTAATAACAGCCACCACGTACAAACATACATGTGTTTAATTACTAAGTTAATATGCTGTTTTTGCATCGTAAAATGAGATTCACCCATATACGCACGAAATGCTTCGACCCCACCATAGCGATTGTACCCACCTAAACGAATGCCTAATTGCCAGGCAGTTGCTGCTTCTAAGTAGCCACTGTTCGGACTGGGGTGTTTCTTCGCATCTTTTAACCAATTTTTCAATCGGAATATTAATGATTTATTCATATATTTTTTCGTAGTTATTAGTAAAATAAAGCCCGTCATACGACTTGGAATAAGATTTGCGAGATCGTCTAACTTTGCTGCTACATATCCAAATTGTCCATATCGTTCATTTTTATAGCCTATCATTGAATCTAACGTATTAATTGCCTTGTAACACCATGCACCCGTAGCACCAAAACAAAGCGCATATAAAAGTGGTGCGGTTACACCATCACTCGTATTTTCAGAAACAGTTTCAACAACCCCTCGAACAATTTCGGGTTCATCTAAATGGGCAGTATCACGTCCCACAATCCATCCTAATTTTTCACGAGCTTGAACGATATCGTTATTGTTCAGTGCATCGTAAACAATCATTGCCGCTTCCTTTAATGATTTTTGAGCGAGCGCTAAACTAATTAACGCTATTTCTACAACTACCCACAGAAGAAAATGAATTTTAAAAGCGATAAAAATGATGAAGAAAGTTATAAAAGTTGTCATGCCTACCGTTAATAAAACTGTCATCAAACCTTTAAACCGTAAGTAGCTCCCATTGTTCAATACCTTCTCTAAAAAAGAAATGAAGCGTCCTATATAAATTACGGGATGGGTAATTTTTTTCGGCTCCCCTAAAATCAAATCCATTAGCACCGCTATTATGCAAATAAAATATAAAATAATGGATTCCCCCCTTTAATTTGCTCGCAAATTATAAATACCGAAGCAACTTTGAATATTCGCTTCGGTACATTTTATTAATGATGGTGTTCATACCCATTTTCTTCAACATATTTGCGGAAGTTTTCTAAGTCTTGCATACCTGTAGATGTGCCATCAATCGTTTGTTGTAATCTTTCTAATAGGACGTTTTGCAATTTTGGATGATAACCAAAATAATTCGCAATCGTAATGTCAATGTCCGGGTATTGTTTAGAAAATTCCGTTGCCATATGTGACATGCGTTTCATTAAAATACCTGTGAATAAAAAGTAAGGTAACATAATGATCCTTTTAGCACCGCGCTCCATGCACGTCTCAATACCTTGTTCTACAGTTGGTGTTGTGACGCCCATAAATGCCGTTTCGAAAATCGGTACATCAATTTGCCCGGCTAATCTATGTGAAATTTTATAGAATTCCTCTTTTGCCTCAAGATCGCTACTACCGCGCGCAATTAATAAAATAGCTGTATCTTCATGTTTAGCAGCTGTGTCGAATCCAACTTCTTGCAGGCGTGATTTTAAAATCTCAAAAATTTCATCATGAATGCCAATTGTTTGTCCATATGTAAAACGAATGTCTGGGAATTGTACTCTTGCTTCCTCAATTTCCGCTGGAATATGAAGCTTTGAGTGTCCTGCATGTAATAAGATGATTGGAATCACATGAATTTCATCTGCACCCGCCTCAATACATGCTTGAATCCCATCATCAATGTTTGGAGAGGCAAATTCTAAAAAGCATGATTGCACGATATATTGTGGGTCAATTTTCGGTTCCATTCGGCTAACAAATTGACGAACTTCCTCATTTCCTTCTTCTAAACGACTACCATGTCCCACAAATAAAACAGCCTTATGTTTCATCCCTTTACGTTTTCGGTATTTATCAAGACCTTTAATACGCGATTCGCCACGAAGACGCTCTCCATCTTGCAATGAGTAAATAATATTTTCTTGTGATACATTTTCATGCACGATTGCACGAGCAGTTTTTTCCTCTTGAACGGAATACCATGTGCCTTTCGGATAATCTATGACTACGCATTTATCTTTACAGCGCCCGTTACAACGTGTGCGAGAAGTATGAATTACGTCATCTAGCTTATTTCCCTTAATTTCATCGCGGATTTGCTGCGTTACTTCTTCTGCACCAGCCCCCATACAAGTCGCCCCATTACAAATTAAAATGTGACGTTGCATCGGCGTTAAATTCCAAGTTGTCATGACCAATCCCCCTTTAATTGTTGTTGAATGCTTTCCTTTTCCTTCTTAATGAAACGGAAAAACTTCTCCACCTTGGATGTATTGTAATGAACTAATAGCTTTTTCACACATTCAATTATGTATTGCTCTGGTATATTTTTAGCTAATAGTTCCCCAGAGCTTGCAAGTCTTCCCATTGGTATCGCACCGCCGTAAATATCAAATTTCCCCTTATGATAAATTATCGCTAAATCATCCTGGACAGCATTATAGCAGGCGAGTGTACATGCATTAAATCCAATCCTTACTCGCTTTTTTAGTGGCATTTGTTCAATTTCTCGCAATAACTCTTTTGCAATTGGTAACGCCGCTAATTCATCTCCATCACAAAAGTCACAACATTTCATAATGGCACTTGGAGTAGGTGGCACTACATAGAGCTCTACATCGGTTAATAGTTGCATTACTTTATCAAGCATTTCTTCATGTACCGATACGATAAAGCTATGACCAGCTGAATATTTCACAGCACCTTCATCCGCTAGTTTTGCTAATACATTCAGTTGAGCACCCGTTAAATGTTTATTAATAATACCCGGTCTAACCGTTAATGCGATAAAGGGCTCTGCTGCTTTTAACGTTGCAAATGTTTTAGTAGGCATCGGTAATTGCATTGCCCGCTTAAAATTTTGACGTACGTATTGCTCCATGTTTGTACCACCTTCACTATTACTAATTTTTAAATCTTTAATATGAATCCGGATATAATCCTTCTGCTAAAATTCCTAACGCCTCCGCTACACGTACACCTTCAGAAGCTGCAGATAGTGGGAGAACCACAAAATGCTCATTTTGAACAGCTGGTGTTTGGCTTAATGCAGGATCTGCTTTTAAGAACGCTATTTTTTCTTCAGCCGTTGTTGAACCGTAGTCAATTACGACAATCGCTTCTGGTGCACGTTCAACAGCATCCTCTTTCGATACAGTTGCCCAGTTTTTTTCGATATCACCAAATACATTTTTCCCACCAGCCATTGTCACTAATGTATTCATAAAGTTTTGCGTTGCTGTAAACACTTCTGTATCTCCACTATCGAAAACAAGTACATCAATCGGCTCTTCATTTGCAGGTAGTTTTTCAGTAATGGCTTCAATTTCCTTATTCATTTCTTCAATTAAAGCTTCACCACGTTCTTCCACTCGGAAAATAGAAGAGATATTTCGAATATCGGTATAAATATCCTCTACTGTCGGACCCACTTTGATGGATGAAGATTGTAAATAACTATTAATACCAAGTTCTTTTAACTCTTCACGTGACATTACATTTTTAGGGTTAAAGGCACTTGCCCAACCGCCGTAAATAAAATCAGCCTCACTTGCAATAATTTGCTCCTTTGACGGATTGCGCTCAGCTAGTACAGGTACTTCTGCATACGCCTCCTGTAATGGTTCATAAATTTCATCATCCAAATAAGATGTTCCAATCATTGAATCTTCTAAGCCTAACGCAAGCATAATTTCTGTTACATGCTGATTAATTGTAATCGCGCGTTTTGGTACTTCTGTATACTCTAGCGTCATGCCTTCGTTTTCAATTGTAAGTGCCTCAGCTGTTGCCCCAACACTTGCCGGTTCTTTTTTCGTTTCGGGCTCTGTATTGTTACACGCTGTTAAAATTAGCAATGCAGTTAAGGCTAAAGATGCCCACCAAAATTTTTGTTTTTTCATGATATTCTCCTTCGACTAGCTATTTGATTGTTGTGTATAAAAAAATAAGTGGAGCTTGTTTGTAAATGGATTCTTTGAAACACCAACATGGACGCGGAAAACATCCCACATGATTTGTTCTGTAAAAACCTGCGTTGGTGTACCTTGTTCATATAAAGTGCCATCTTTCATCACAACCACTTCATCGCAATAAGCTGCAGCTAAATTTAAATCATGTAACGCCGTAATAATCGTGATAGGTAGATCCTTCACTAAATCCATTAAATGTAGTTGATGCTCAATATCTAAATGATTGGTCGGTTCATCTAATACTAAAATTTTCGCCTTTTGCGCTAATGCACGAGCTAGCATGACACGCTTCTTCTCACCACCAGATAAATGGACGAATGTACGATTTGCTAAATGCTCGACATTGGAAAGTGCCATACATTCCTCGACAATTTTAAAGTCTTCTACATTGTCTGAGCTCAACCATTTTTTATATGGTGTACGTCCCATCATGACTAAATCCTTTACCGTAAAATCAAAAAGCACCGGGGATTCTTGACTGACAACAGCCATTTGTTGTGCCAGCTTTTTTGGAGAGATGTCCCAAATCTCCTTTTCATGCAGTGTCACACTGCCTGATGTTTGCTTTAAATGACGGTAAATCATTTTTAACATCGTCGTTTTACCACTGCCATTTGGTCCAATGATGCCGATGAATTTCCCTTCTTCAATGGTGATAGACAAATTACGCAAAATCGCTTTTTCTGCTATAGAAAATTCTAGTTCTTGAAGTTGTATCATTTTATTCCCCTTCTCCAAATGCGTAGCGCTGACGACGTAGCATCCAAATAAAGAATGGACTACCACAAAGTGCTGTAATAATTCCAATTGGCATTTCTTCTGGTGCAATCGCAATACGTGCGCCCATATCCGCCCACACGATAAAAATCGCACCTAATAATGCACTTAACGGTAGGACAACTTTATAATTTGAGCCAACTAGCATTCTGGCGATATGAGGTACGATTAATCCAACAAAGCCAATACTCCCACTAACCGCTACGACAACTCCTGTTAATAACGACACGATAATAATGATAAATATTCGAAAACGCTCGATATTTATCCCTAGTGTTGCGGCCGTTTCCGTACCGAGTAATAATGCATTCAGTTGGCGATAGCTTAATGTTAGTAATGTAAATACGATGACGAATACAACTGCGGGAATTCCGATATTATTCCATTTTGCTCCGCCTAGACTACCTAGCATCCAATGCATGACAGCTTGAATGCCCCCTTGCTCCTTTGACATCATCAACATAAAGTTCGTTAGCGCACTTAGCACCATTGAAATAGCGACACCTGAAAGAAGTAAGCGAATCATCGATGTTCGTCCACCAATGTGGGCAAGTAAAAAGACAATACTAACAGCAACAATTGCTCCTAAAAAGGCTGCAAATGATAGCGCATAGACACCAAGAAAGCTAAATGCACCGAGTAAAATAACCGATGTGGCACCAACAGAAGCACCAGATGAAACACCTAAAATATATGGGTCTGCAATGGAGTTTTTCACTAACGCTTGAATAGCTGCACCACAAATTGCAAGTGATGCACCTACAATCATCGCGAGGAGTACACGCGGTACACGCAACTCCATAATAATGATTTGCTGGGCATTCGATGCGTCTGTAGACGATATAATCCCAAGCTTATACAAGAGCACCTCTATAATGAGTGCTGGTGTAATCCCTACAGAACCAACCATGATTCCACCGACTGCCGAACATAGTAAAATAATAAAAAGCATCACTAGCCAAACGTAAAAATTCCTGTTTTTCATAACTTTACAGGCTCCCAACTAATAATCGCCGCGTAAAACTTATGACGATAGACAATTTCCCCGTTTTCTTCTGTTATAAAGTTTGCAAGTGCTGCCTTTACATCCTCTATCTGAAATGTGTCATTTAAAATCTTCTTACTTTGCGCGGTATATAATGCTTCATATGTGTCATAGCGATATGTACGTTCTAGTGGGAGCATTTCGCAGTCTGCATAAATGCCCAGCTGATAAAGCATATTGACAATTCCAATATAATCACGCCTTGGATATTTAATTTGATAACCGTAGTGTTGATCGAGTACTACATAATGAGGTTGAATTGGTCCTGTTGTTAAACCGATAATGACACGCTTTTTCGCTAAGTCATTCATCTTCAATAAAGCTTCATTCATTTCGTAGATTCGGTAATAACAATTGACGCCCATAACAACATCATGCTGTTCTACTTCAGCATCTTCCCATTTTGCACGGATGTACTGTACCCCTTCATCCCCTACAAAATATTGTTGTAAATATTGGAGAACACTTTCTGAACCATCTACCAATGTGAGCTTTTCAACATCTTCTCGTAGTGGAAAGGTGTAATTTCCCCACCCTGGACCAATTTCTAAACACGTCGCATTATCAGGTATATGTTTCCGCATTTTTTCATAAATCGGCTTCGTATGGGCATCCGTTTGACGATAAGATTTTTTTTGCATAGATTGCGACCAAAATGCTTCTTCTAATGCATCATCAATCATTCGTTCAGGCATTTCACCGTGCCAATTATGCATGCCTTCTTTCCATAACTTCTCAAAATCAATGTGTAAGGGTGACCCTTTCATTTCAAGAATCTCCTTTCTTATAAAATGAAAAAACGTATAAATCAAATCATTTATACGTCAAAAAGCCATTATGTATTGCATAGTGGCTCTTATACTCCCGTAAGAACAATAATCCTTTTATCAGCAGGTATCCTGACTTCACATCCTAAAGTTTATAGCCCTTCCCGCAAACACTTTGCAGTGGTATCGCTACAACTCTCCGCTTCACAGTGGCGGGTACCGTGGTGACTTTTCATCACTCTTCCCTTTACGTATTGCTACACTGATAAATGTATTAAGTTGTATACTTTCTTCATATTTAAATGCTGACGCACATGTTCATCTAACAGTTCATAAGCCTGCTCACGACGATCCTCATCTGATACAACATCCTCTGCAACTAATTCCAGATCTTTTTCATTGCGTATCCGATTGAAATAATCGCGTGTAAAATGACGATTTTGGAAAATACCATGTACATATGTACCAATAATTTGTTCCGTATAAACACCGTCTTGGCGACCATCATCAAAAGCAATAAACGGCGTAATTTCTTTCGTTGCTACACTGCGACCTAAATGAATTTCATAGCCTTTCACATCATGACCTGTTACGGTTTTCCCCTGCACTTGAACGGTTTGCTTATCTGTAACGAAATGCGTCTCAATTGGTAAAAGTCCAAGTGATAAATACGTGCCACCACTTCCTTCAATCGCAGACTCATCGCGAATGACTTCGCCAAGCATTTGATAGCCGCCACAAATTCCTACGACTTTCCCACCTTTTTGTGCATGCTGTAAAATACCTTGTGCTAAACCATTTTCTTGTAGCCATAAAAAGTCTTCCACCGTATTTTTAGTACCTGGCAAAATAATGACATCCGGATGCTTTAAATCTTTTAACGAAGACACAAAGCGCGGTCCTACTCCTGGCTCCTCAAATAATGGATCAACATCTGTAAAATTTGAAATACAAGGTAAACGAATAATCGCAACATCTATTGCAAACTCTTGCTGCTGTGGTTTTTTTAATCGTAAGCTCGATAGCGCCATCGAATCCTCCGCTTCAATTTGTACATCCACATATGGAATAACACCTAAAACAGGAATTCCTGTATAGTTTTCAAGCCATTCAACACCACTATCAAGCAATTCCTTCATCCCTCGGAATTTATTAATAATCACACCTTTAACTCGAGCACGTTCCTCATCATCTAAAAGTGCTAACGTGCCAACGATTGAGGCAAACACACCGCCACGTTCGATATCTGCAACTAAAATTACGCTCGCATCGGTTTCATGTGCCATACGCATATTGGCAATATCACGTGCTTTCAAATTAATCTCCGCTGGACTCCCTGCACCTTCTAAAACTAAAATTTCATACTGTTCACTTAGACGCCCGAGTGATTTACGTATTTCTGGCATAACATTCTCTACAAATGATTCTCGGTATGAAATAGCATCCATATTCGCTAAATGCTTCCCATGTAAAATCACTTCAGATATCATATCCCCTTTTGGTTTTAGGAGGATTGGATTCATATCTGTTGTCGCGTCGATTTTAGCAGCTTCTGCTTGTACACCTTGGGCACGACCAATTTCACCGCCACTTTTCGTAATGTATGAATTCAACGCCATATTTTGTGATTTAAATGGTGCCACTTTAAACCCATCGTTCGCAAAAATCCGACAAAGTGCTGTACAAATGACACTTTTCCCAACATCTGAGGACGTCCCTTGAATCATAATTGCTTTCATTAAAATTCAAGACCTTTCATTGCTTTGACGTCTTGCTCCTCGTAATAATGTTTTGTCGCATCAATTGTCGAAACTAAATCTGCCATTGCAATAAGTGATGGGTGAGCGGAACGACCTGTCACAACTAAATGCATCGTCTTAGGACGGTTTTGAATCGCTGCTAATACCTCTTCAAGTGGTAAAACATCCTCAACTGGAAAACGTGTAATTGCCAATGCATTATTCAGTTCATCAAGTACTAATAAATCAATCGAATCATCTTGTAGCACTTCTTTTACTTGTGCCCATGCTAACTTTAAAGCTTCTCGGTGCTCTTCAGGTGTTTTTGTCCAAGTAAAACCAATCCCAAGTTGAACCGTTTCTACGCCTAATTTGCGTAAAGCAATTTGTTCACCGTACGTGCGTTCAGGAGATTTAATAAACTGGAAATACTTTACCTTCATGCCACGTCCAATTGCACGCAACGTTACACCAAGTGAGGCTGTTGTTTTTCCTTTGCCATCGCCTGTATAAACGAGTAACATCCCTTGTCTCGCCATCGTCAATCCCCCCTTATCCTTTTATAACCAAGTTGTTTTTTCAGCAAATGCTGTACGCTTTTTCTCTGACGTTATCGATTCAGCTGGATAACCGATACACAATGTACCTACTAGCTGTTCTTGCTCACTTGCACCGATATAAGCATGAAGCGCAGTATCATGTACTAGACCAACACCTCTCGTACGCCAAACCATACCTAGCCCTAATTGTTCTGCCATTAGCCACATCGACATAATTGCACTACTTACCGCAAATATATTATCTTTCGTGGCCCCTTCATCCCCTTCTACAATGGCTGAAGTAACCGCTATAATTAATGGCGTTTTTGTAATGGCTTCCATCGAACTTTCAACTAAATGAGGCTTTGTTGGGAAACGTTTTTCTAGAAAATTAAGTGCGACTTGCTCATAACCTTTTAAACTAGCGCCTTGCATAACATAAAAATGCCACGGCTCACGCATGCGGTCATTCGGTGCATATGTAGCAGCTTCCAATAGTTGCTCAATTTTTTCTCTTTCAACTTCGCGTGCTTCAAATTGACGAATTGCTCGACGTTTTTTTAGTGCATTTAACATGTTTGATGCTCCTTTTCAATGAACCACTTTATATCTTCACGCACATTGACAACATCCCCAACTAAAATCATCGCCGGATTTTGAATCACTTCCTGCTCAATTTGTTTGGAAATGGTTGCTAAAGTGCCGATAATTGTTCTTTGTTTATCTGTAGTGCCCCATTCAATCACTGCAACTGGTGTTTCGCTTCGTTTCCCATGTTCGATTAAACGTGCTGTAATATGTTCAATATTGCCAACGCTCATATAAAAAGCGACCGTATCAATATGGCTAAGTGCGCCCCAATTTAAAAAATCATTCCCTTTTTCTGCTCGTCCATGACCTGTTACAATAGCAAAACTTGTCGCATAGTCGCGGTGCGTTACGGGAATTCCTGCATAGGCCGGTGCTGCGATACCTGCTGTAATACCAGGTACAACTTCATAATCAATATTTGCCTCGCGTAATACAGCTGCTTCCTCTGCACCGCGCCCAAAGACAAATGGATCTCCACCTTTTAGACGTAAAACCGTATGCCCTGCCAATGCTTTTTCAACTAATACACGATGAATCTCATCTTGGATTAAGCCGTGCTTTCCTGGTTCTTTACCGCAATAAATTAATTCTACTGTTTCTTTTGCATGTTCAAGTAATACAGGATTTACTAAACGGTCATATAAAATGACATCGGCCTGCTGTATACATTCTAGGCCTCGAATTGTTAATAGTTTTGGGTCTCCTGGTCCAGCTCCAACAATAAATACTTTTGCGCTCATTGTGAATCTCCTAATCGTTGTTGTAGCCACTCCTCACATTTATCTAGGCGGCCTTCCTTTACCCATTCTAATAACTGTGGCTCTAATAATTGTGTTAATAATTGTGCTTTTTCATCGCCATCAAAAGTTGTTAAAATGCGCTGACGAGCTTGTCCTAAAAATGCGACGTACTGTTCGTAAAAATCACCGTATTGATCAGCTAATTGCGCCTTAACTTGACGCGTTAAACGTGGACTTGCACCAGAAGTCGATACGGTTACGATAAAATCACCACGTCGTACGACTGCTGGATTAATAAAATCCACACGTCCTTTTGCATCAGCACGACTAAGTAATTGCCAGTGCTGCGTCGCTTCTTCAACTGCATCATTCACTTCTTGATTATTCGTCACTGCAAAAACTAAAGCCGCATCATCCAAATCTGCTGGTTCAAACTCTTTTTGCTTCCATGTAATCTCTTTGCGCTCGACATAAGCTAAAAGTTCTTCCGTCATCGTAGGACTCACTACAATAATGTTCGCTTTTGCAGGAAATAATGCTTCTACTTTTTGACGCGCAACATGCCCACCACCGACGACAACAACTGTTTTATATTCAATATTTAACAATAAAGGAAAATAACTCATCCATTGACCTCCAAACATTTATCCAACCAATTTTGTACAAGCTTTGGGTTTGATGCAAAATGGAAGTGTGTATAACCTGCAACTAAATTCCCGCTTAAATAGCCTTCTTGCTGTGCTCTAAAACGCCCTTTACTAAAATATGCAGGTGTTTCATGCTCACCTTCATACGTCGAATAATGGAACTCATGCCCTTTTGCTTGCTCATCTTCATGAATTAAGAAGTTGCCTTTAACACCTGTAATTTCACGGTAACCTAGTGCAGCTAACTTCTCTTGCATTTTAACGTGCCCTTCAATAACACCGAGCATTTCATACGTTTCACCTGCACGATTTGTAATGCTTTCTGTTAAATACATGTAGCCACCACATTCCGCTAAAGTCGGCAATCCTTGATTAATTGCTGCACGAATCGATTTTTTTGAAGTTGTGTTTTCACTTAGCTTTTCTGCAAATTCCTCTGGGAAACCCCCACCAATATATACACCTTGTGCTTGCGATGGCACTCGCTCATTATTTAGTGGTGAAAAGAAATGTAACTCAGCACCATACGCTCGTAAAAGTGCTAAATTTTCCTCGTAATAAAAATTAAAAGCCGCATCTTTTGCTACGGCAATATGTACAAGCTGTCGATTCGGCTGCTGTTCAAAAATAGTAGTTTCCACCGTAATGACTGGAGCCTTCGTTATTTTAAGCAATAAATCAAGATCAACTGTTGCTTCTATCGCATTCGCTAACTCTTCGAAATAGTCATCTAAATCACCACGTTCAATGGCGGGTACAAGCCCTAAATGACGACTTGGCATCGTTGGAACTGCCCCTTTTAGTAAATAGCCAATTACCGGTATATGACACTCCGCTTCAATCGCAGTTTTGACGATATCATAATGATTTTTGCTGCCTAGTTGATTGACGATGACTCCAACAATATTGGCGTTTTCATCGAGCATTTGAAATCCTTTTACAATCGCTGCTACACTACGTGCCATACTTGCAGCGTTCACAATTAAAATAACTGGGCTATCTGTTAACTCGCTAATATGCGCCGCTGAGCCTTCATTAGATAGTGGCGATTTTCCATCATAAAAGCCCATAACGCCTTCAATAATACTGACATCCGTATCACAGCTAGCGCGGGCAACAATATCGCGAACAACATCATGTGCCATCATAAAACTATCGATATTTCGAGAAGGTCTTTTTGTTACCGCTGTATGATAAGTCGGGTCAATATAATCTGGTCCGCATTTAAACCCTTGCACAGATAGCCCTCTTTTCATGAGCGCACGCATAATACCGATTGTGAATGTTGTTTTACCCACGCCACTACCTGTACCCGCTAGAACAAATCGATTCATTGTATATCCTCCTCATCAAAAGAAATACGCGCAACTGAAATTGTTGCATTGCTACCTTTCTTTTTCTCTAGCAACCACTCGTTCGCCTTCGCATACCGCAGCGCTGCAGGCTCACATACACCGTAAGCACCTGTATACTTAAACACTTTTTCAGATGGATTTTTTAAGGGCATTTCATTTAATTGTTCCGGCGTATACGTAATAAACGCCCAATTGTTTTTAGCTGCCACTTGTAAAAAGCCTTCTTCATCCTTTTTAAGGTCGATTGTTGCAATAGCTTTCACGCTTTTTTTACTTAGCTTTAGCTCGACTAACGTTTCCTCAATGAGTGCCTCAATTTCCTCTGCTGATGTACCTCTATTACAGCCCATCCCTAATACAAGTGACTTAGGTCGGTAAATGACACCGTTTTGTAGTAGCGCTTCTTCATGTGATTCAATAAGGCGATCGGTAATGAGTAATGTCGCATGTGGATTTACTGCGAGCGCTTCTTCCGTTGAAGGATATAACTTTAACGTTTCGGGCATCGGTGTATCGTGCATCCACCAGTTTTTTTCCCCTGTTTCCTGCACGATTGCCACATGCTCTTCATTGACAACGGAAGCACTTACTGGAGTGAGCTTATCTTCTGCATCCCAAATCCAACCAAATTTTGCACCAAATAAATCAACAGGAATTGTTTTTTGAACGTCTGAAGCAGTTGTAATAACAGGTTGCGCACCAATTGCTTTAGCAAATTCATGCGTTAATGCATTTGCGCCGCCGATATGTCCAGAAAGTACGCTCACGACATACTCTCCTTTATCATCCACCGTTAGCACAGCTGGATCTTGCTTTTTATCTACGAGAAGGGGGGCGATCATTCGTACGACCGCACCAAGTGAAATAATACAAATAACCGCTTTATACTGTTGAAAGAGTGCTGGTAATAATAAACGAACCGTCCCATCAAACAATTGAATATGACGCATCGATTCGTCCCCACGCTCAAACTTTTTCATATAATAAACGTCTACATAAGGGAATTTTTCAGCATAGCTACGCGCATTTTCCACGCCATGTTTTGTAATGGATACAAGGGCATATGGCTTGCGTTTATCCACTATCGGGATGACGCCTTCTTGTAAACTAATCATCTTCCTTCACACCTTTACGGAAACCATGTGTAAATGTTTTATCGTATAATTTCGAACGATAATCTTTTTCATGAATATTAGGATCAAGTGCCCAACCAGCTAAAATCATCGCATGTTTGCGAATGCCGTTTGTACGCATAGCTTCATCCAGTTGAGATAATGTTGTACGAACAATTTTTTGGTCCGGCCAAGAAGCACGTTGTACAACCGCAATTGGTGTATCATCCGCCCAACCCGCAGCTTGAAATTCTTTCATTATTTTTTTCGTTAACGTTGCACTTAAAAACATCGCAATTGTACTATGATGACTTGCAAGTGCTTGTAATTTTTCACGTTCAGGTACAGGTGTTCGTCCTTCTGCACGTGTTAAAATTAATGTTTGTGTTAAGTCTGGTACCGTTAGCTCCGCGCCAACCGCTGCTGCTGCTGCAAATACTGAACTGACACCTGGCACAACTTCATAGCCAATACCTTGTTGTTTTAATAATGCCACTTGTTCCATCGTTGCACCGTACATCGCTGGATCTCCCGTATGTAAACGAACTACTTCTTTACCAGCATTAACGCGTTCAACAATGCAGTTCACCATTTCTTCTAAATGCATGCCCGCCGTACGAATAACCTCAGCATCTGGATGCGCCTCAGCTACTAACTTTTCACTTACTAATGAATCTGTATACATAACGACATCTGCTGTTTGTAACAATTTCAATCCTTTTACCGTAATTAAATCTGGGTCACCAGGACCTGCACCAATAATCCATATTTTTTTCATTATTTTCGCACCACCATACAAGATAAATAATTGAGCTCTGCACCACGTAACTCTTCTACATCCCAAATAATTTCTTCATCAGATGTTACTTTTGTAACGACGTGCGTGCCATATAGTAAATTCATATCCTCTAATAGATCGAGCATATCCTCTAAGACTTTCGCCACTTTAATAAACACGACTGCATCATGTGTTTCTAATACGCTACGCATTTCATCCATGTCCTCTGTTGCTGGAATCATTGCCACACGGTCGTTACCATCTGCAAGTGGGATACCTAGACGATTTGCTGAGCCGTTGAATGATGAAATACCTGCTACTGTTTCCATTTGAACAGCTGGATATTTTTCCTTCATCAGCTTCATTAAATGAATAAATGTACTGAACAACATCGGGTCACCCTCTGTAACGAATGCAACATCCTGCCCTTGTTCTAAATATGTATAGATCGCCTCTACTGACTTTGCCCACTCAGTGTTTAATGTTTCTTCGTCTTTTGTCATTGGAAATACAAGACCAAGCATATTTTTTTCTGCTGGATTAATGTATTCTTCGACAATACGATGTGCATACGATTTGCTCCCTTTTAATTTTTTCGGGTAGGCAATAACAGGACACTCCTGTAATTTTCGGAAAGCTTTTACTGTAATTAATTCTGGATCTCCAGGGCCAACGCCTAATCCATATAAAATACCTAATGTCATTTGTCCGTTCCTTTCTGTGCCGTCACAATAAATATTGGGTTTAATGGTTCAAAACGAGTTAAATTTAAAATCGGTTTACTCCTCGAAATTTGAGCTTGTAAAACCGTTACAGTGCACCCTAAGTTTTTCAAATACTTCATCGCATCTGCTAAATTTTCAATCGTGGCGATGTTCATTACTAATCGACCATCTGGTAATAAACGCGTAATACAAGTTTCTAATAAATGCTCCATATTACCGCCATTACCACCGATAAAAATCGCATTTGGATTTGGAAATTCATCCAAGCGTTCTGGTGCTTTACCAAGAATTGCTGTGAAATCTGTTCGATGCTTCGCTTGATTGAGTAAACAGTTTTCTAAGTCGCCCTCATTTTTTTCAATGGCAAATACCGCGCCTTCACGGGCAATTTTTGCAGCTTCTATCGCAACCGAACCTGTACATGTACCGATATCCCACATAATGCTATCTTCTTGCAGCTGTAGCTCTTGCAAACAAAGTACGCGAATCTCCTTTTTCGTAATCAAGCCTTTTTCTGGCTTCCGTTGATGGAATGCTTCATCAGCAATACCAATTGCACTACGCTTAACCAACCCGCTTTGTTTTAAAACCACAACATTTAAAGGAGAAAAATCAGCCTGTTCCATCTCATCTAACGTCATAAAACGACAGCACTCATTTTCCCCCTCTAAATTTTCAGCGACAAACGCTTCGTATTCCGTCATACCGTAATGTTTCAAATACGTTGCAATTGCTTGCGGCGTATTGTTGGCATCCGTTAAAATCGCAACCTTTTTTCGTCCATCGATTTTTTGAGTAAAACCTTTTATCGAACGTCCATGTAAGCTAACGATATAGGCATCTTGCCAGCTTTCCTGCATTTTTGAAAAGGCTAGCTGCACAGAGCTCGTATACGGGTAAATTTCTAATGGTAGTTTTTTTGCTAACACACCACCTAGTCCAAAAAATAATGGATCACCCGACACTAAAATAACAACATTGCGCGTTTCCTGCTGTAATTCATCAACAAGCTTTGACAAACCACCTTTAATGATTTTCTTTTCTTTATTGAAGTGTGGGAAAAACGCTAAATGGCGCTCCCCTCCCACTAAAACATCACAGTTATTAATCCAGTCAATATATTGTGGCAATAAACCATTTACGCCGTTATCCCCTATACCAATCATCTTCATGCAATTTTTCAATATTCTCAGCCTTTCCTAAACAATCTCCGTTCATGGCATACAGACTTGTTGATACACTAATTTGTGTATTCATATGTGCCAATGCATAGTAGCAGCAATTTTTACATAAGGCTTCAAAAAAAGCTTCATTCCCTTGTAAAATTTCGCCTACTTGAGAAGCTGTATTTGCTGTTAAAATCTCATTTAATAGCGGTTCTTCAACACCACTGTTTTGTGCAATATTTGCTAGAAACTCGAAACTAATAGGCGCACTTTTTGAATGGACCATCATAACGCCTTGTGCCACTTTCGAAAATTTCCCCATCATACCAACGAGCGATACTTTCGAGAACTTCTTACGTGCAATATGCTTCAATGTAAACCCAACGAAATCCCCCATCTCAATGAAGGATTCCTCTGGTAAATCAGGATATTGTTTCATCGCGTATTTTTCACTACGTCCGCCTGTCGTTATAACAACATGGTCGCACCCTGCTTCTTTCGCAACATTCAGTGCCTGAACAATACTCGCCATATACGCTGAGTTGGAAAACGGAACGACCGTACCACGTGTACCTAATATTGAAATACCACCAAGTATACCTAAGCGTCCATTCAATGTTTTTTTAGCAATTTCTTCTCCGTCTGGTACTGAAATAATTACTTCAACACCCCGTTCAAGCGCGTATGTGTCAATTGCTTCTTGAACGACACCTGTAATCATTTTACGTGGTACAGGATTGATCGCCGCCAGCCCTACTGGTACTGGTAAACCAGCTTTTGTTACACGCCCGACACCTATACCACCATCTAAATGGATCCCTGGGACGTCCGTTAAACGCACAGTACTTTGTATACGCGCTTTATGTGTTGCATCTGGATCATCCCCAGCATCTTTAATCGTTTCACACATGATGGCATCGCCTTGAATTTCACTTGTCTCTACTTTAAATGTCGCAAATTGCCCCACCGGTAAAAAAATCGTGACCTCATTAGGAACTTGACCAGTCACAACTGCTTGTAAGGCTGCTTTGGTCATTGCTGTAGCACACGAACCTGTTGTGTAACCATACCGCATTTGTGACGGGTCTTTTTTATTTCGCTTCGTTTGCTCGTTCATCAGCCATAATTGAGATAGCGTTTAGTGCTGCTACAGTCACTGTACTGCCACCTTTACGTCCTACATTTGTAATAAATGGAATACCTTCTAATATCGCTAACTCTGCTTTTGATTCCGCTGCCGATACAAAACCTACTGGCATACCGATAATTAAATCCGGTTTCGCTAATCCTTCTTTAATTAAACGAATTAACTCTAGAAGTGCAGTCGGTGCGTTACCAATGGCATAAATACCACCTTCTTGTAATTTCGTTGCTTTTTGCATGGAAATAATCGCGCGCGTCGTTCCAATTGATTTCGCTTCTTTTGAAACATCCTCATCGGCGATGTAACAGTGTAAATCTCCACCATGTTTTTGGAATCGTTTACGCCCAGAGCCACTTTCAATCATTTGTACATCTGCAACTACATGACGACCTGCTAAAATCGATTGAATCCCTGCCTCGATCGCACCCTCTGTAAAAATCATGCTGCGCCCTAATTCAAAGTCTGCTGATGCGTGAATGACACGTCTTACTACTAGCCACTGTTCATCTGTAAAATTGTGCTCGCCCATCTCTTCTTTAATAATTGCAAAGCTGTAATCGTAAATTTTATCTGGATCTACCGTTAAAGGTACGAAATCCATATTAAAGTTCATATTTGCCATTTTAAATTCCCCCTAGTTTCTGAATAACTTCCTCAAATGTTGAACATTGATTGATATAAGTGATTTTTGGTCGTTTAATTAAAATTACAGGAATATTTAATTCCAATGCGGCATCCATCTTTTCATCAACAGAACCGACTTTTCCACTTTCCTTTGTAATAACAAGCGTTGTCTCATATTGAAGATACAGCGCTGTATTTAACTCTTTTGAAAATGGACCTTGAATCGCGATAATGTCGCGTTGCTTCACGCCTAATAAATCGCACTTCTCCATATTTTCTTTGTTTGGTAGCATGCGACAAACTAAACGGATGGAGTCATTTAGCAAGTACTTCGTAAATGTCGCAAGTGTTTTACTACCTGTCGTCAACATCACGGTTCCTTTATGCTCACGTGCAATAAGTGCCGCCTCTTCATATGTTTCTACTTCAGCTATTAACGGATTCACATACTGTTGTTGCGGGCGTTCGTAACGAATATAAGTTAACTTACATTGCTCTGCTGCGGCCATTGCAGTTTTTGATGCTTCTTCTGCATAAGGATGGCTTGCATCAATGACCGTAGTGACACCCTTTTCATTAATAATCGTAGCCATTTCCTCGGTTGAAAGACGCCCTACATGATGGGCAATACCCGCCTCTTCCAAGCTATTTGCTGCGGAATCTGTCACGACTGTTGCTAATAATGAATGCCCTTTTTTTTGTAGCTCAATGGCAAGTTCACGTGCATCGCTCGTCCCTGCTAAAAATAAAATCATGCCACTCCTCCTAATCGCCACATGGTGCTTCTTCTACTTTAATTTTGCAGCTCATGTCTTGATATGTGAAATGAGCAATTTTCTTCACGCGCTTAAAGTATTTAAAGAAGCGCTCATTTGGATGTGCATGTTCTTTATATTCTTCAACAATTTTCGTTAATAATGGGATCAGTTCATCTGGCTCTAATCCTTCTGCAACGGGTTGGGCTGCATGTGCTGTTCGACCAACTGGCTTGGCTCCAATAAATAGATCAAATTTCTTTTTACGATATACAATGCCAATATCATCAAAAACCGCGCGATAGCAAGCCATTCCACAACCATTAAAGCCAACATGAAGTTCCTTTGGTAGCTTCAAACCGCCAAGCGTATCCATAATTTCCTCAGCATATGGAATCGATTCTGCTTTCTCTCCATAACAAAAATCACATGCCTTTATATTTAAAACATCCCCCATAGGCAATACGTACAATCCTGTTTCACGCAATATTTCAACAATTTTTTCTGGCGCTTCAGTAGGAATTTTTACATGAAAACGATGATCTGGTGTATATTCTAACGTTCCATTTTCCCCTACCACATCCGCAAGTACCTTCATTTGCTGTGGTGTAATTATTTTATTTGCGACACCTGGCGAAACGGCAAATTCAAAAATCGATTCGATTGCTTGCTGTACTAAAAAATCTGTTTTCACAGGTTCGTTTGATATACAAGCTAATGCCATTCTAGCCATCTCAAGTGCTGACTTTTTCTCCGGAAGTTTTTGAAGTTTTGTTGGCACTACTGGCACTGGTTCTACAGTAGTTACGCTCACTTCTTTCAAAGGCTCTATTTTAGGGTTTGGTCCTGCTTTAATTGCCTCAATTTTTTCATAGCCGGATTGCGCTTCTCCTGTTTCTTGATCAAGCGCCCACGGTTCTGCTTCTTTTTTCAAACGTTGATGCGGTTTCCAAACTTGTTTTTCATCACCAAGCGTATATTTTCTTTGATAGCCACGTGGTGTAATAATTTTATTATCGTAAAAGAATGTAGATGAATTCCCAACTACAACGGTCGTTAACATACCAATATCGTGATCTAACATTTCCGCTAAATTTGTTAAAACGATGTTCTGACTTTCTCGGTATGCACTTTTCACTAATCCTACAGGTGTATCAGGTGAACGATACTTCAGCAAAATACGCTGTGCTTCTGCGATTTGACGTGTTCTTCGTCCTGATTTCGGATTGTAAAATGCGATGACAAAGTCCGCCATTGCTGCCGCTTCAATACGCTTTTCAATGACTGTCCACGGTGTTAAGTGGTCACTTAAACTAATCGTACAAGAGTCATGCATAACCGGCGCACCAAGTAAGCTCGCACAAGAGTTAATCGCTGAAATTCCTGGCACAACTTCTACCTCAATACCTGTTGCTTCAGTCCAACCTTTTTCAATTAAAACCTCATACACTAAACCTGCCATGCCATATACGCCCGCATCACCACTTGAAATGACCGCAACGATATTTCCTGCCTCTGCCTGTTTAACAGCATCTTGCGCTCGTGATACTTCTTCGGTCATACCCGTACTAACAATTGTTTGCGCTGTTACTAAATGGCGAATTAAATCTACATAAGTTTTATAACCCATAATATGATTACTTTGCTGTAATGCATCTACGGCTCTTTTTGTAATATGTTCTCGATCTCCAGGACCAAACCCAACTACAAAAATCTTTCCTTTACTCAAGACATTCCCTCCTAATCAATTTCGCCTCGGCGTAATTGCGTCCAGATTTTTTTCGAGCTTGCTCGAAAAACTCCTCATAAAAAATCTGTGACATCCGCCGGGGCTTTTACCTTTTTCAGCTTGGGTTTAAACCACACCTGATTTAAGTACATAGTTGTCATTCATCGTCATACTCTAATAAGTAGAGGACTTTTGCTGAAGCAAGTAAAAAAAAGATACCCAAACTTCTTTTACAAAAGAAGTTTGGGTATCTGAAAATTTATACAAAAAATCGCATTTTAAAAAAATAGAATCTACTACGACCTGCCATATTTGAGTTCTCATCTACACTTCTCCCACCGAAAAGTAAGTAATCGAATTAAATAAGCAGGTTTCCTGGCTTAAACTTCACTTTACTCTCACATCTTCCCATCCTCAGACAGTGATATTCGTGATTTCATCAGTTATTACAGTAGCGGGGGCTGCATTAGATTTTCACTAATTTCCCTATTAATCTCAAAATATAAGCACTTATTTAATAGTTTATTAAATTATGACTTTACAATACCATATAAATGAAATATTACAACTATTTTATAATTGGCTTCGCGGCCTCGGTTTTATATAAACGCTAAACCTTCACCGTGCTCGCTCTTTTTTTACTAAAGTAAATTCCTACAATAACAAAGACAAATATCAATGAAAGCGTCAGTATAAACGTACTCCAAAATATTGACATCGTGACGGATTCATCGACAAGACGCAATCCATATGTCGACAGTTTATATGGAGTAACCGTCCAAAAACCTCCAATTATGGAATCTACAACTGAGCCAATTAAGATTAAAACAATCGTTATCGTCGTCGCAATCGGTGTTTTAAATGCGGCACTCATCGCCACTGTAACAGCCATGACAAAAAGCAGCCATATGCAATACGTACCAAGCATCGCCATAAAGCGAGCAGGGTCTACTTTTCCATATAATAGCACCGTATAATACATACTTCCCGCATAGCCAGCTATTGCACTAACAATCGCCACACTGCTCGCCACAATCCATTTGCTTAAAAACATCGCAGTAAAAGAAATCGGACGTACATATAAAAGTGTGGCTTTGCCATTTTGACGTTCCTTACTAAACGTACCAGTATAAGATGCAATTAATACAATTAATCCAATAGATTGAAACTGCCCCGTTGAAGCGGCAAGTAAATCGATTGCATGGAGTTCCGGCATCATCGTCGCAAATCCTTCTGGCATATTACCAACTGCATTTAAAATATCCTCCATGAAATAATTGAGGATTGGATCCGTAATACCAAGCAATATAAAGACAATCGGAATCCAAATAAATTTAAAACTACGCCAGCTTTCACGCCATTCTTTTAGTAGCAATGTGTTAAATTGTCCCATCAGATCCCGCCACCTTCATGAAGATTTCTTCCAAACTTGCTGTTTCTCGTTCCACTTTCACAACATGATAAGGTGCGCTCGCTAAAAGCTGAAGTAGCTGTTGCATCGATGGCTTTTCTTCTCGAATATCCACATAAACGATATTTTGTTCAGCTTTTGCTACAAGCTCTGATTGACTCGCAAATTGCCTCGCTTCTTCACTTGATGCAAATTGAATTTTATAGCGCGGCTCATCAAACTTTGTACGCACTTGATGAAGAGACCCTTGCTCGACAAGTTGACCTTTTCGTAAAAAGAGCACTTGATCGGTCATTTCCTCTGCATCATTTAAAATATGTGTTGAATACAAAATAGTTGTTTGCTGTTGGATTTCTTTCAGCAAGTTCATAATTTCTCTACGTCCAACAGGGTCCAGCGCTGATACTGGCTCATCTAGCAATAATAATTTCGGTTGATGAATAATAGCTTGTGCGATACCTAAACGCTGCTTCATCCCACCTGAAAACGTTGATACTTTTTTATGCATCGCTACACCAAGACCAACGAATTCTAATATTTTTTGTGCTTCTTTTTTGACTTTGCGTTTTTCCATACCACTTAAATTCGCGGTCATCTCCAAATATTCGAATGCTGTTAACCATGAAAAATATTGTGGATACTGCGGTAAAAAACCGATTGCACTTCGAATATCTTTAACACCTGGCATAATAATTTGGCCATTTGTTGGTTGTAATAAGCCTGTTAGCATCGATAATGTCGTTGTTTTCCCCGCACCATTTGGACCAATGAGCGCAGTAGCTGTATGTTCTTCCAATGTAAACGACACGTGATCGACAACTTTTTGTTCACCGAATTGTTTTGTTAATTGCGCTACTTGTATACATGTCATTGGCTTTTACGTCCGAAAATAAAGTATAAAATCGGTCCAATTGTTGATACAAATAATGCTACGATAATCCATAGCCATTTCGGTCCATTTGTTGCGCCGTTACGACTTATATCCACAATCACAACGAGCGCTAAAATAAAATGCAAAATAATTAATGGGGCAATAAGCGCCCAGTTTATATTCGCTAACTCTTCCACTATAACTCCCCCTCTAGTTGTAAATGATGTTGTAAATTCGTCATCATCATTTTAAATTGCGTATTATCTTGTAGTGCGCTAAATATTGGATTATTTGCAACGCTTGCTACAAGATCCTTTTTAATCGATAAATTATCTCTTGGCGCTTGTTTGTCGACCCGCTCCTGCTGATCAATCCATTGACCAAGCTTATAAAAATAACCATCACCACTCAGCTCCAATGGAAACTTTAATGCGCTACAAATTTGTGTGTACTGCTCAATCATTTGAAGTGCCTGCTCCGTTTGATTTCGCATCATATAACCACTTGCTGCTTTAATATAAAAAACAAGCGCTACGTTAGGATTTAAATTCGTAATTTGGAAAGTTTCAAGCAATAGCTGAATGCGTTTTATCGTTTCGTCAAAATGAGCGGTATGATCAACTTCAAGCAATAATGTTTCCGTTGCATTTGAGATTAACGCAACCGTTTGCTGGTATATGCTTACTTGTAAAACTTCCTTCGCCTTTTCTTGATTACCGAGCATCGTATGCGCCGTTGCAATCAAATGCTCAGTCCCATATTGCACGGCTGCTTCCTCTCCTAATAGTTCAAGAACTTGCTTTGGTTTCCCCTGCATAATGGAAATAAATGCTTCTAAAACGGTCGCTTCGTATGATAGCTGACGATGATGGCTTTGCGTTTTGATACGCTCACATAACGTAAAACATTTTTCTAATATTTCATCTGGATTGGCAGCTTTCAGATAATAATTCATATACAACTGCGCGATTTTCAATAAGAATGGAAAGCATGAATAGTATTCTGCTATCATTTCGTCGATTTGTTCATCCACTTGTTCGAACGGCTCATTCCCGAACCTTTTAGCTAACGTCGAATAGATCGACATAATTCGTTCCTTCGTCATTTGCGGTTCATAACCTAATAGAAGATCTATCGATACATTAAAATACGTCGCGAGCTTCGGCAAAAGTGTAATATCAGGATAACTTAGCCCCTTCTCCCACTTCGATACCGCCGCACGAGAAACACCGACATAGTGCGCAATTTGTTCTTGCGTCACCTGTAATTCCTTTCGTCGCTCCGTAAATAGTTGTGCAAATTGAAAATTCTCCATGCGCATGCCTCCTCTTATTACTTACTATAAAGAAATTTAATGGAAAAAAATAGCGAATGTACGTTAATTTTTTGCACTTTTGTCAACCAATGGTTGCATTATACTTTCTTTTTGAACAAAAAAACGAAACCGCGCACAATTGGCGATTTCGTCATAGTCTTATTTTTTATAAAGCGTTTCTAACGCTACCTGCATATTTTCTCGTACTTTAACTGCTGGGCGTGCACCTTTTACCTGTGAAATTGCTTCATCCAAATCCGATGTGGCTCCAATTTCTAACAGTGTCGCCACAGCCATAACCCCCGCGCGACCCGTGCCACTACCGCAATGAATATAAATTTTCTCGCCCGCTTCATACGCTTGTGCTAATTTTACCGCACCTGCTTTGATCGTTTCAGCTGTTGCCTCTTCTGTAATCGGTGCGTGAATATAGTTGTATGCTTGTTCCCCTTCACGTCCATTGACACGCACATCAAATACCGTATCAATTTGCTCAGATGACACCGCTTGTTCCGTATCATCCGCACTGCCAATGAAAATTCGACCTGCTACTAGTTCATTATAATGACGATTCATTGCGATTCCTCCATTATACTTCTATTAGATGCTTAATATCTTCATAGCTTGGGAGTGCCGTTAAAGCACCTGCTTTAGTTGCTGCCATTGCACCGAGCTTATTTCCGAAAGACACACACTTAATTAAATCTTCTGCAACCGTTGGCAGACCGTTAAAATGAACGTAACGTAAAACGCCTGCCATAAAGGCATCTCCAGCACCTGTTGTATCTACTGCCACGACTGGATCTACTGTTACATGCATTACTTCCCCATTTAACACAGCATAAGCACCGTCTGCCCCAACTGTTATAAGCACAATCGGTACTAATAACTCGTCTAATTTCGCTAAGCCATCCTCGATTGTGTCTGTTTCTGTTAAGAAAAATAATTCCTCATCCGTAAGCTTTAAAATATCCGCATCTTCAAAAAAGGAAGCGATTGTTTCGCGGCATTGCTGCTCTGAATCCCAACGTAATGGACGGATATTCGCATCAATCGCTAAAATGGCACCCTTGTCCTTCGCCATGTCAACTGCGGCACGCGTCGTAGCAAGTGCAGTCGGCTCGAACATTGTTCCTGAGCACACATTAAAAATAGAAGCGCGTTTAAAAGCGGCCTCTTGTAATTGCTCCTGTGCTACTTGAAGCGCTGGTGTTTCATCTACATAATCTTTGAATTCACGCTCACCATTTTCATTTAAATGCACATAAACGCCACTTACACGTTTACTTGGATCGTAAATGGCATAATCTAAATTTACGCCTTCTTTTAAAATTTCCTCGCGACAAAATTGAGATGTTTCATCATCCCCTGAAATGGTAATTAGTGCAGATGGCGCACCAATTCGGCTAATGCCTGCCGCGACATTAATCGTTGCACCGCCTAGATATTTTGTAAACGACGTATTCGTTTGGTCATTTGCTATATAATCAACAAAAGCATCTCCATAAACTAAAATGAAATCTTTGTTTGACTGATTCATGGGTTGTCCTACCTCCGACATTGTATTCCTTTTAATTTAACATAAAACTATGATTTCGATAAAGCTTTATACTATTCAGAACTATTCCATTTTCCCTTGCAGCTCGGATTTCTGTTATAATTTATTAAATCAAGGAGAGGATTTTAAATGACCATTTTTATTAGACAGGCTGAAATTACGGATGCAAAAGCAGTTGCTCCTTTAATTTATGATGCGATTGGTGATATTGCCAACAACTTAACGGGTGAACAAGAATCACCAAAAATTATTGCTGCCTTAGAACAGCTTGTAAAAGAAACTTCAAACCGGCATTCCTTTTTGAATACATTTGTTGCAGTCGCTAACGATGCCGTAAAAGGGATTGTTGTTTTATATGATGGAATACAAGGCACAATACTTGATCAGCAGCTCGAAGCACAACTTGCGCAAAAAGGGTTCCACCTTACGATTGATGGGGAAGCTCATGACGATGAATATTATATTGATACGATTTGCGTGTCAAAAGAAGCTCGCGGTCTTGGAATTGGGACAAAGCTTCTTCAGTTCGCGGAAGAACATGGGCGCATGCTAGGTTATCAAAAATTAGCATTAAATGTAGAGCTCGAAAAAGCAGATGCGCGTCGTTTATATGAACGTATGGGCTTTAATGTCACAGAACCTTGGACAATTATAGACGAACCGTTTCATCATATGGTGAAATCGCTTCATTAGAATAGGACGGAATTAGATGAAAGCAACTTGGATTTACCCTCTAATGATTGTCATTGCCTCTAGTAGTTACGGTATTTTATCGACGATCGTAAAAGTAGCAATGCAACATGGATACACTTCTTCTGAGGCCATTACAAGCCAATATGTTTTTGGTTTTTTACTTGCCCTCATATTATTTATCGCGACACAGCGAACATTACCGAAACTTACAAAATCTGGCGTAGTCTTACTTATATGTGCAGGCTTCTTCACTGCCCTTACCGGAATTGTTTACGGGGAATCTTTAAATTATTTACCCGCTTCACTCGCAGTCGTTATGCTCTTCCAATTTACTTGGATTGGTCTTTTAATGGATTGCGTCATTAAAAAGCGTTTCCTGAGTCGCATTGAGCTCATTTCATTAGGCTTTTTACTAACAGGGACGATTTTCGCAGCAGGAATTATCGATGTCGATTTATCACAAATTCCTTGGCAAGGATGGGCACTTGGTTTAGCATCTGCCTTTAGCTTTGCTACCTTTTTACAAATCAATGCACGCCCAGTAGAAGGGGTGACAATGATTGGACGAACATTTATTTTATCCATCGTTGCACTTACTGTCATTTCGATCTTCCTTTCACCTGAAATTATGTGGAATGGGCAAATCACAGCAGGCTTATGGAAATTTGGTTTAATGCTCGGATTTTTCGGCATTATTTTACCGATTTTATTATTCTCAATCGCTGCCCCAAAAGTTGGTGGCGGACTTGTTCCGATACTTAGCGCGATGGAATTACCCGTTGCGATTATCGTATCTGTTCTCGTTTTAAAAGAAACATTAACAGGGATTCAAGTCGGAGGAATTGTTCTTGTGTTAATTGGGATGGTTTTACCTTCTTATTTTGCCGCGAGAAAACGACGAATGATCTCAACACATACTGAATAAAAAATGCCGAAACGTTCATTTAGCAACGTTTCGGCATTTTTATATTATTCCCAATTCCAAAGCTCGACATCACCAAGCTCCACTTCATGTATCCCTGTTTCTGAACGCAATTTTAACAACTCTTTTGTTGGACCTGTTACAACTACCCCATATACTTGAAACCCATTTTCTTGCAAGTATTGATAGCGTTCCTCTAAATAACTAAATCCAAGGAATCTTTCGTGATAACTAGTTCGTTTATTTAGCATTTCCAGACATTTTGTACAAATAATAATATAACGCCTTCATGTATTGGCGATAAAGGGCATCCAAATGATCTTTACGTTACATACTTTCTCCTTTCTCTCTCTCTATTGAACACGTTTCATTAGCAATAATGTTACATTAAAATTTCGATATTTAAGTAACTTTAATTAGAACAAAGCGCTAGCGCGTCTTTGGTGCACGGTCCGAGTTGATTGTTTCAGCCAAAGCATTTTTCCGCCTACTGTTCATCACCGTTTTAACTGATTGATTCTTCATGACTACAGAGGAGCAAATTGTTATACTTTCTGATATATTTAAGAAAATAAAAATTCATCCAAATCAATGCTGTTTTACAAGCGTTTTTTATTTGTCTAAAAATAAAGACGCTATCCAGCAAAATAAAACTGGATAGCGTCTTTTCTTTTTTTACAATATCATCCGTATAAGATGTTGCGTGCCTATTGTAGCATGAAAATAACTCCATTTTGGGGTACCGCCAACATTTCACGCACCACCCCCAATAAGTTTTTTTAAAATGCTTACCATGCTAAAAGTATGCATGATTTTATGCACAAGACTCCAGCTGCAACATGCCCAAAATCACGATCAAATTGTTGGTATTCATGGATTTGTAGAAAACTGTATAAAAAGCTGTATAAACAATGTTCCACTTAAAAAGTTAAAAACATTGTCAAATCAGCGTTTGTGGCTTTTCCATGTGTCCCCAAACTTCCATTTGGGATCGTTTATTAGGTTTATTTTGTATACTTTATAAATCCTTGTTTCATTAAAGCCCCGTTAGTTGAATAAGGCTCTGCTCTCGGACTATTTGATATACGTATTGCTTTCAAGATCATCTTTAATGACCTCAGTAGGAATTATGAACTCCAAAGCGCCCATTGCCCCTGGTGCTACTTCGTATTTGTCAAAGCAAATGACCAACTTACCCTCGTTATTGATGTAGAAACTTTGATTTCTATCGATATTTACAAAAGATACCTCTTCAGGCTTTTCAACAATTCCCGCTACCCAGTAGTAATTACTGCTATCTTTCTTATAATTTGCGATCATTTGCTCACTGATATTGCTGCTGATGTTATAAATGTAGTTATCATCTTTGAAAAGACTTGGTAATGTAATTAAAAGTTCGTTCTTTTTATCTATCGTATCGAATTCTCTTGCGGAGTAACCATTTGATGTGCTGACTTCATAACGCTCGATAGAAAGGATTTGATCGTTGTCGGTCTTCACTTCATAACCCCCTTTGACTCCAATATGTCCTCCGCCTATGCTCTCAACATATTTCATATTTTCCTTGAAGGCTTCATATTGTGCTTGGGCTTCAACCATATATTTTTTATTTAAGCTTGCTTCGAATTCAGTGTTCTCCAATCCTTGTAAAGCTGGTACTTCGATATCTGCTTTATATGTTTCTTTATCTTCTTTAAATTCTTGGAAGGAAACAATTTTTGCTAGACTACCAATGACAGGTACGTCTTTTACCGAAGCCGCAAATGAATCACTCGTGTTCACACCTAATACAAAAAATAGTGCTGCTGCCGCTACTCCTCCAGTAATTTTTTTAGGCAATTTTTTATGATTTTTATTGTTCTTCATTCCTTGTTTTATTGCATGCCTAACAACAAAATCTAATTCTTCTGGAATAGGAATATTATCATTTTCTTTTTTCATTTGTTTTAATTTATCATCCATTATTAATAATTCTCCTCAATCATATCGATGCGTAATATTTGTAACGCTTTGTACAACCTTGTTTTAACTGTATTGATATTTTCATTTAAGATCTCAGCAATTTCACCTAGTTTGAAGTCTTCGATGTATCGAAGTATAATCACGCTACGGTACTGCTCGGGTAACGCATTGATTGCTGTATTTAAATCAACATTTTCATAATTATCCACCATTCCTGTATCTAAGTTAGCTAGTACCTCGTCATCTATAACCATAAGTTTTTTCTGTTTCCGAAGCAGGTCAAGAGCCGTATTCACCACAATTCGATAGAACCATGTTCTGATATACTCAGGATTTTTTAATGAATTCTTATTAGAGAACGCTTTATTAATCGCATCATGCACCACATCAAGTGCATCTTCCCTATTTTGTACATATTGGTAAGCCAGTCTGTAGTACTTTTCTTTATTCTGCATCACAAAATCTGCGATGTTTGTCCCTAAATCTGTTTTATCCATCTTTTACAACTTCTCCTTAAGGTGAAAATTCATAATAAGTGCACTCTTTAAGTTTGACGGAGAGCTAACCTAAAAAGTTTTCTAACACAAATAAAATTAAAATAATTTAATTAATCTTCTTTTATTACGTTACTGATGGTAAAAGATTAACAACAAAATAAGTAAACTTTCTAATGTCAATAAAATTTTACCTCTTCACAAAAAGTCGTTCTTCTACAACTAACCTGCTCCGTTAGTTGAAGGAAAAAAAGCCCCCAAAGCGTCGTTTGGTAACTTTTTCTCTTAACGTTGTAAATCCGCATAAAAGGAAGAAAGAAAACGAAGCAAAGTCACGTTTATCTTTAGGATAGATGCCTTTTTGTATATTCCTATTATGGTACATACAGAACACCGTACAACAAATGGAGTTAATCGAAGTGTGTAAAACGATACCTTTATAGGGATAAATAAAAACGTTATAGGGATGGTCCTGAAGGATTTTAAACGGCATATAATTAGTAAAGGGAGAGTGATTATGGTTGAAAAGGAAAAATCACTTATCTGTTATGAATAATCCGAACTATAGAAGTAATGGAATTGAAGAAACAAGCTGGAGAAAGGCAGCTGAAGTTTTCGATAAATATGGTAGTGACGGTATGTTGGAGGATGCAAGGGAAGAATTAGAAGAAAATACGGGGAGGAAGATAATGGGGGATAAGATGAATTGGGCAAAGTATCGTTATTACATGAATCGAAAACTTGAAAGGAGAAATAATCGGACTTTGGAACAAAAAATCGAACATTCCGTAAAAGAAATGGAAAGTAAAAGGCGAAAAAGGGAAATGGAATTTGATAAATTTCTTAAAGAAAAATACAATATTGACAAAAAAGAGGACTGAAGAATAAATCATTCAGTCTTTTTTAGTGATATAAGAAATCATTCTGGGGAACATTAAAATGAGGTGATTTTGATGAAAAAATATGTGATTGTTTTGTTCATGTTTGCTTCATTTGTTGGCCCAATCAGTATTATTAGTGCAAAGGGTAAAGATAAAGGATACGACTTGATTGCAGAAGTACCTAAAGAGAATATCGTACTATACGCTAAGAAAGATGATGACTTATATCGTGATTTTAAAATTGATTTTAAGGGGTGGATTTTTACCGAATCATTTTGGATAAACGATACCAATCCTACGTACAAACCGCAACTTTTTTATGAGGATCTAAATGGTGATGGGAATAAGGAATTAATCGTAATTTTAACTCTTTGGACTGGAACTGAACTACATGTTGAAGAAGTACATGTTTTTGACTATCGAGAGGAATATGGATTAACTGAAGTTCTTATCGATAATCCTATGGCAATTATTAATAAAAACATAAAAACGAAAATAACCCCTGAAAATGCTGAACTTGTGTTGAACGGTGAAGTGTTTAAATACGATACCTCATTTATAGAATCGTCATATTTATCCGATGATATATCTTTTGAAAGCATCATTCATTATAGAGTGATTAATAATCAACTTATAGTCGAATCAGCTGCTCTAATGACACAAGGTTCGGTCATAGGGGATGTCATTATTACTTATGAATACCGTGATAAAATGTATCAAGATAAATCGATTGAGTTTAAAATGAATCCTGTGAACAAACCCATTTATGGACCAACGAAATACTAAAGCAACCGAACCCTTTAATCGGTGATGTACATTTTTAATTTTATTTAATATAAATATAACAACGGTAAGGGCAAAAATCCTCCAAAAGGAAAGGTTTAATTTCCATGATTAAAAAAAGAATTCCAAGCCATATTAAGAAGGATTCAAATTGAAAGGAGAGATATTTCATGGGAAGAGACAATAAACAAGGTCAAAGCAGCAACAAAGGTTCCTTACCCCAAACACCGAAAAACCAGAAAATTGCCCCAAATAAAGTGCGAGAGGAGTTTGCTCAAGAGTTAGCAGATCTTAAAAAATTGGCTTTTAAAACTCCCCATAAGAAATAGGAAATTTTCGCTTACACATTTAATGTGCGCAATAAAACTTCTTCATTCCATCTAATGAGGTACTTCCTGTTCAAAGCTGAACTGGAAGTACCTTTTTCCTTTTGAAATAGGGAAACAATCGAAAAAAATTAGACCACTTCACTCCCATCTAACATGGAAATCAAGTAGCCTAATACTGTTTTTATTTGCTATATGAAATCGTTTGTTCTAAGCTTGCTTCAATTTCCCCAATAATTTGTGGTAATTGTTGCATTGTTTCAATTGTATAATGTGCACCGTATGATTCAAACTTCAAACGTGTTTTTTCAATTAGCTGTTGTTTCTGCTCTGTTGTTAGCTGTTGATATTCCTCTTCACTCACACCCATTTCTGAGCTCCCAACAAGAACACCTACTGCCCACACACCAGCATGTAGCGCCTCTTTCATGTCGGAAGCTGTATCTCCTACTTTGACAATATGTTTTACATGGCTTAATTGCAGTTGACGCATATTTTCAAAAATCATATACGGATATGGACGTCCGATATTATCTAAATCAGTTGGTGTAACAAGATAATCTGGTGAATAGCCTTTTTTCTTCGCTTCTGGCACAACAACCATCATCATCTCTTTTGTATATCCTGTAGTTGAACCAATTTTAATATTATTCGCGCGCAACCATTCTACCGTTTCTAAAACTCCTTGGATTGGTGTTGTATATTTAGCAAGTGAAATCATTAACTGCTCTTCAAATTGTGCATATAATCGATTCACATCTTCTTCGTTAAATGGATTTCCATATACATCTTGCCATTTCGCATTGATACGAGGCATTTGTAGCATCGCACGGATATGGTCAATTTTTAACATGCCCATTGGCTCGCGCGCTTCTTCTAACGTTACCTCAACATCAGCATTCTTAAAAATTTCTAAAAATACATTTACAGGCGCAAAGCATCCGAAATCTACCGTTGTTCCAGCCCAGTCAAAAATAACACCTTCGATTTTTGTTGTCATTATACTTGCACCCCCATATATTCTTTAATTGCTCCTACTAATTGCTCCATATCTGACAGATGAATATCCCCAATATTACCAATACGGAATGTATTGGCATCCGTTAATTTCCCAGGATATAAAACGAATCCTTTTTGCTTAATCGCTTCATAAAAGGCTACAAAATCAAAGTTTTCATGCGGATAAAAGTAAGATGTAATAATAGGTGACTGATGTGCTTCATCAATATACGACTTAAAGCCTATCGCCTGCATTTCTTTGCGTAAATAAGCGTTACTTGAAGCATAACGAGTAAAGCGAGCTGCTACTCCACCTTCTTCTTCTAATTCAACTAAAGCCTGTGCAAATGCAGCTACCACATGTGTCGGTGATGTAAAACGCCATTTGCCATCTACTTTCATCGCTTGCCACTGATCGTATAAATCGAGTGATACACTTCGAGCTATCCCTTTGCATGCTGATAGACGGTCAATATTTGCAATGACAAAGCCGAAACCAGGTACACCTTGAATGCACTTATTCGCACTACTAACTAAATAATCAATTTGTAATGCTGCAACATTAATTGGGACACCACCGAAACTACTCATTGCATCAATAATCACTTGTTTATTATGTTGTTTTGCAACGGCAATCACTTCTTCAATCGGGTTTAAAATGCCCGTTGTCGTTTCACAATGCACCATCGCTACGTGCGTAATTGCTGGATCTTGTTGTAATAGAGATTCAATATCAGATGCATTCACCGCTTCTCCATACGATGTTTCGTACTGAGTATGCTGGATGCCAATTGCATTTGCCATTTGCACCATGCGCTCACCGTAAGCACCATTTGTAATGAATAACACTTTATCTCTTGAGCGAACTGCTGTTGTTAGTACGGCTTCTACAACAAAGCTTCCACTACCTTGCATTAATACAGCTGTATATTTTTCTTCAGTTACACCTGCAATTTGCAGTAATTGTTTACGAATGGTTTGTGTAATTTCTTTATATTCGTCATCCCATGTGCAGCGGTCTTCATTCATCACATTACGTACAGTATTTGTTGTTGTTAACGGTCCTGGTGTTAATAATTTGTATCGATTCATAATGATCCCCCTATTGTTTCGCAGCGTTAAAGATCGCTTGATGTTGTTGTAATAACTCGACTGTTAATGTCGATGTCCATTTCTTTAAGTAAGCAGGCTCATTGGCTACATTTTCACCTTCATATAAAGCTACTGGATATTGCACAAGTAATTGTTCACGTGCTTCATTGGCAATTGTTATAGCAATTTCTTGGGCTTTCTTTTCTTTTTCATCATCTTCCTTATCAATTACCGCAACCGATTCCGCTAACGAGTAATTGCCTTCGATTGGATCAATATAATCAATAGGTAAGCCTTCCTCTTTTGCATCAAGCGCTTGTGCACGTAAGCCAAACCCAATTGGTACTTCACCCGTTTTCACTTTTTTAATTGGACCAGACCCTGAGCTTTCTAAATGCGGCCCCACATTTCCAATTAAATCAGCTAAAATTTGTTGCCCTTCTTTTTCTCCGTATTCAGCAATAACCGCTTGTACAAGTAGCCATCCGGTAGAAGAATCCATAATGTTTGGAATCGAAATTAAATCTTTATATTGCGGATCCGTTAAATCTTTTAAAGATGTTGGTGTGTCTAACCCTTTTTGTACAAGCATTTCTGTATTAACAAAAATCGAACCGACATTCCCTAAAATCGGCAATTGGATATTCGACGTTTCATCAATCAATGCTTTTGAGGACGTTAAATCAATAAACATATCATGCTGTGCATCCGCGCTATCGATATAATAAGATGCCATCGTTACAACATCCGCCTCAATCTTTTTCCCTTCAGCTAAAAGCTTTCCACCAAGCTCTGATGTGCCGACAGATTGAATAATATACTCCCCTTTAAAGCCTTTATCATTTAGTGTATTTTGCATGACTTCAATCGCTTCATCATCCGCATTGGAATAAATAATTACTTGGTCATTCGAATTGGCACTCCCACTGCTACAAGCCGCCAATACAATTGCCGAACCTGCTACCGTTAAAAATCCCATTACTTTTTTATTCATTTTCTTAACCCCTTTTCGATTGTCGATTTAGATAAAACTCACAAATTATTTTTACAACAATATTTGTTACTAAAATAAACAGAGAAAGAATAAAAATTTCATTGAACTTTGAGAAATGCTGCAATTCTTTAATTTTGGTTGAAACTAAAACCGTATGTGTTGTCACTAGGAAAATAACACCACTCACCGTTACCATTGCGTTAATAAAGTAGTAACTAAATACTTCTACTAATGTTTTTTTGACATTCGGCAAGATGACTCGGTAAACTGTTTGCAGCCAACTATCACGTAGTAAAGCGCCCGTTACTTCCCAAGATGGGTCCATTTTTTGCAATGCATTTTTCACCATTAAGAACGGTGTTGTAAAGAAATGCATAATCGCATAGGCAATAATAATGAAGAACGTGCCTTTTAAACTACTATTATTAAAGAAAAATAAGTATCCTAAACCTAAAACCATTCCTGGTACCGCATTGGTTATCATCGCAATCACATCAAATGCTTGGCGATTTTTTAATTTCGTCCGTGCACTCAACAAGCCTGCAATAAAAGCAACAACTACCCCAACAAGTGCCGTACATACCGCAACAAGCAACGAGTTTTTATACACATTCATCAACTCTGGCATTTGAATGACTGCTTGGAAATGTGTCAATGTGAAGCCAAAATCAAATGGATACGCTGTCGTAAACGGTACGATAATAAGTGGTGTAAAAACAGCCAATAAAGCAATAACTACAATCACACTGCCTGAACCAAATAACACCGTTTTTGTTTTCGAAGCAAAAGCTACTTGCTGTGAAACCGATTTATATGACACATTCCCTCTTTCCAAAATACCCATAGTAATCATTCCAAGAACTGCTGGTGCTAGCATGGCAATCGAAATAACGGCACCTTGCGAGAAGTTTGGAATCGAGCCAAGCATCGTTTGATAAAGCGTCGTGGCAATGACATCATATGTGCCCCCTACTGAAGCAGGTATCCCGTAATCCGTGAAGCTTAAGATGAACGCTAATATAAAGGCACCACCGATTGGACTTAGCATAGGATGTAAAATCGTATGGTAGAACCTGCGCCATTTGCCGTCGTGCATTAGATGCGACACAATAATAAATCGGTGATCCATATACTGCATCGCATTATGCATAAGTAAAAACGCGGCTGGCAAAGTGTACAAAACATAACCAATAACTAAACCGTTAAAGCCGTAAATTGTAAAAAGTGGTTGACCAAACAGGCGGCTGAATATTCCTTGATTCCCAAATGCATAAATCAATACAAAGCCATAAGTAATCGTTGGTAGAAGCATCGGCAATGTAACACCGAGTCGGATAAATTTTTTAATCGGCTTTGCAACATTTGTAAAATGAATCGTATAGGCTAATAGGAACCCCAGCACTGTTGTAATGACCGCTGCAATTGTTGATACCCACACACTATTGAAGAAGACCTCTTTTAATACTCCGCTTGATAAAGCTTGTTCATAGTTATGTAGTGTCCAGCCATCAACTCCTTCAAATGATTTCAAAACGACTGCCCCTAGAGGCAATGCTAAAAGGAATACAAAGGTAGCTAACAGCAGGAATGCCATACCGCGCATTAGCATCGTTGTTTTAATCATGCTGTTCACCAAATAAGCGATATATATTTTGACGCTTAATACGCAGTTGCTGAAGTATGAAATTTTCAATAAATTCATTTGCCGGTGCATTTACAATTTCCACCGGACTGCCACATTGTGCGATATGCCCATCATTTAAAATGACCACTTGATCCGATATTGTTAATGCCTCTTCTGGATCATGCGTAACAATAATTGTCGTTAAATTAAATTCCCTCGAAATCGATTGAATACGCTCTTTAATCGTTTCTTTAATCACGCCATCTAACGCACTTAATGGCTCATCCATTAGCAATATATCTGGTTGCATCACAAGTGTTCTTGCAATAGAAACGCGCTGCTTTTGACCACCTGATAACTCATGCACTTTCTTATTCAGATGGGGACTCAGCTCTAAAAACTCAATATATTCTTGGACACTTTTTTCATCAATGCCCTTCTTTTGATTACGTAACCCGTAAATGATATTGTCATATGCGTTTAAATGGGGAAACAAGGCGAAATCTTGAAACACAATATTAAAACCTCGTTCTTGCATTGGTTTCTGACTAATGTCTTCACCATCCCAAATAATCTTTCCGCTTGTTTGCTGCTCTAATCCTAAAATAATATTTAATAATGTTGTTTTCCCACAACCACTCGGTCCTAGAAGTGACATGATTTGTCCTCTTGGTAATGTTAAATTGATATCTTTGAGAACATCTTTCGTTCCAAAGCTTTTCTTTATTTGCTGAAGCTCAAGCACTTATGCCACCACCCTCTTGAATTAACTTTAGTATAAAATTGCATTGTAAAGTTAATGAGGATGTTTTCGTAAATGTTGAGTAAATATTGCGTAAATTTTAATGAACTCATGACAAACTCCTGACCACTTTTGATATGGTAAGGAACAAGGAGTGATTCATATGTATCCAGTTGAACGGCAACAAAAAATTATGGAAATCGTTCGAACACAGCAAGTTGTAAAGCATTCTGAACTAACAGAAGCGCTTCAAATTTCAATGGAAACGTTGCGTCGTGATATCCAAATACTTGTACAACAAGGGCTTATTGAGAAATTTTATGGGGGAATTCGAGAGGTTGCACAATCGTTAACTGAAACATTAATCGAACAACGTATGATCCATCAATTAGACGAGAAAATCGCCATTGCTAGGGAGTGCGCCAAGCTTATTCATGAGGGTGATTGTATTTTTTTAGATAGTGGTTCAAGCACTTTTCAAATTGCTAAATTCATTCGCAATATGAAAAATGTAACGGTTATTACAAACTCTTTGCCAATCGCTATCGAACTATTACATACATCTGTGGAAATCATTTTAATGGGTGGAAAAGTACGCCACTCTGAAAAGTCCATTGTGGCGTACGATTTTTTACTTCAATATGACCAACTGAATATTTCAAAAGCATTTATTTGTACAAGCGGGATCTCACTTAAAAATGGATTGTCTGATTTTAGCTTTGAAGAGGTTTTAACAAGAAGAAATATCGTTCGCATAGCACAAACAATATACGTTGTAGCGGACCACACAAAATTCGAGCGGGATGTCGCGATAAAAATTTGTTCAATGAGTGAAGTGGATTACTTTATTACAGATGCGGGGTTGAATGATGCTATTTTTAAACAATATAAACATGAGGGAATTAATGTTCAACGTGTAGGTTCGGTTTAAAGAATAAATTTAACAGATAAAATAAAAAAGAACTCACTGAAAAAATTAATTATGCTCGGTATAGTTAACCGCAACTAATCTAATTGCGGTTTTTTTATTCCTGATATAGTTTCCCCAAGTATTGGATTAAGTCTGCCTATTACTTAAAATGCATCCAATATACTAGTGATATTAATAAACAAAATATGTAAAATTTACGTGGAGGTCCTCCCATATCAAACAGGCTAATTCCTCTAATTCATGCTTATTAAATTATAAATGCGCTTGAAATGGAGTTATTACGTTCTATTAAAACAATGAGGTGATTATTTTGAAGGATATAATTGAAAGCAATCAATCAAGTTGGAACATCGTGGCAAAGTATTTTAATGGAATCGACGCGTTGCCGAGCTATGGGCCTTTCACGCAATCTGAGGAGGAGTTAAACCTCATTGGTGCATGTGACGGGAAAAATGTTTTAGAAATCGGCTTTGGTAGTGGGCATTCATTGCTTTATATGCATAACAAAGGAGCTGCTGAATTGTGGGGTGTAGATTTTTCGATAGCACAAATGGCATTTGCTCGTGAAACATTAGCGGATATTGAAGCTACATTATATACGGCACCGATGGAACAAGAAATCGGTTTGCCGAAAGAGTATTTCGATTTAGTGTATTCAATTTATGCAATTGGGTGGTCGAATGATTTAGCAAAAACGTTCCAGCTGATTTACTCATATTTGAAACCTGGTGGGGAGTTTGTATTTAGTTGGGAGCATCCCTTTTACGCACAAATAAAGTGTCAGGATCATCAGTTTTATTTAAATGGTTCCTATCAGCAAGAGGGCTCTATTGATATGCCCACATTTAAAGGGGAAGACGCGCCAATGATGGTTCCTAAATATAAAATGGCGACGTTTGTGAATGAACTCCTCAAAGCGAATTTCGAACTAGTTTCTTTAATTGAATCGGACATTCCTAAGGATATGAAAAATACGGATATTCCATATTCAGAGCGTTATTATTCATTACATAAAGCGAATCATTTTCCAACTACATTTATTATTAAGGTAAAAAAGAAAGAATAAGTTATTACCGGTGCCATGTACGTATCTAATTTGAATAATCAGCTAATTTTAATGGATTGGGATAATTAAGTTATTTTTTAAGTCTAAAAAAGCACCTACTATACATGTACAGTAGGTGCTAAAACTAAATTATTTTATTCGCTTTTTTAGATAAACATTCCCGCTATTGCCGCACTTAATAAAGATGCTAACATCCCCGCAGCAACAGCTCTAATTCCTAAACGCGCGATATCTGGACGACGACTTGGTGCTAATGATCCTAAGCCACCTAGCAAAATAGCCATTGAACCTAAATTTGCAAACCCACATAATGCAAAACTCACTACGATAACTGTTTTCTCAGAGAGGTCTGCAATCGCTGGCGCAAATGATGAGTACGCAACAAACTCATTCAATACTAGCTTTTGTCCAATGTACGAACCCGCTTTAACCGCCTCTTCCCACGGAACACCTATAGCAAAAGCTAAAGGTGAAAATAGGATACCTAAAATCCCCTGAAGTGTTAGACCTTCAAAACCAAGTAGACTTCCTAACCCACCAAGTAGACCGTTAAGCAACGCGATAATACCGATAAACGCTAATAGCATAGCTCCAACATTCACCGCGAGCTTCATCCCATCACTTGCTCCACGAGCCGCTGCATCAATCACATTTACAGCAGTATCATCTTTTTCTAATGCAAAGTTTCCTTCATCAACAGTTTCCGTTTCTGGAATCATCATTTTAGCTAAAATTAATCCAGCAGGGGCAGCCATGAAGCTTGCCGCAAGTAGATATTCTAGTGGTACCCCTAACAATGCATACCCAACTAAAACGGAACCAGATACGGATGCAAGTCCTCCTGTCATAACAGCAAATAACTCCGATTTCGTCATTTTACCGATAAACGGTCGAATAACAAGCGGTGCTTCTGTCTGCCCAACAAAAATGTTCGCAGCTGCTGAAATTGACTCGACCTTGCTTGTCCCAAGGATTTTCGAAAGTACACCACCGATAATGCGTATAAAAAACTGCATTATGCCTAAATAATATAAAATCGAAATTAAAGCAGAGAAGAAAATGATTACAGTTAATACTTGAAATGCAAAAACAAATCCGAAGTTTACTGTATCTGCTGCTGGTCCAAATACGAAGAAAATTCCTTCATTCGCATATGATATTAAATTTTGCACACCGTTGGATAGTTTCTCCAGTGCTTCGCGGCCAGCCTCCCATTTTAAAACAATAAAAGCAAATAAAGTTTGAATCGCTAACCCTGCTAAAATCGTTCGCCACTTAATCGACTTTTTAGCACTTGATAAAAGAAATGCAATAATTAAGACAGTAAATATACCGCCAATTCCCCATAGCACGTTCATAATAGACACCTTCTTAATATTTTTGAGAAGAAAACGCTCGTTATTTGAAAATTCATTTTTCGACAGCTTTCGACATACTTTGAAACGCAATTTTAACAAAAAGCAAGTGCATTGTAAAATGACGAATGATTCCGATTTATCAAGAAAGATTACAAAAGGCGAGTTCATTCTATTTTTCGCCAATAGAAGGTACTATGTTCACGCAAGCTTTTACCACACTAACGCCTACGTGAATAATTTTGATTCTATATAGATTGAACTAAAGAGTCCTTTTCCATTCAAAAAAACTGCAAGACCTTATAATAAGGTCTCACAGTTTTTAATTACGTATTCTTTCCACGTCAAAGTCACGATAAATACAAGCAACAATTAAGAATTAACGACCATATTGATTTTTCTCAGCTATTAATATTTGTTGCAACTCTCTTAATTTCGAAATAACATCATGCGACACAGTTGTTATTTCTGTTAAATACCGCTCTGCTTCTACCTTATTACCAAGATGATGTTGTTGCACTGCTTTTTTGGCAAGCTCATGTACATGATTAAACGGTCGCTCTAGTTCCACGTATGCGCGTTCATTATTTAATAATAATTTGCCTGTGCCGTAGTACCATTCACCGAGACGGGATTTTTCGGCTGATTCGACGTCTTGTACAGAGATTTCTTCAAAGCCTAGTAACAAATTGTAAATTTTCCAACGCCATAACAAGTGATCATTTATTGCTAATTCAATCGTATCTTCTTGGCTAATGATGAAGTTTTTAGATATCGTTGCTGAACGATAATCATCAATCATTTTACTCAGCTTATAAATTGCGGTACCTGTATCAAAAACAATCGCTTTACTTTGCTGCATGCTTTCGTTAATATTCCGATTCCGTTCTGTAATAGCTGATGCGGAAACAGCCTGCATCCTTGTTGCCGTAGCGATTTCCTCAAAGCGTGCACCTTGTTGCTGAAGATTTATATTTAACATTTTAAGCGTTTCAGAAATATGGAGTGTATCTACTACCCCTTTATGCAAATCGCCCGAGAAAGTATTGGTTAACGTATTAATGCGTTTCGTAATTTTTAGCAATTCTTGAATATCCACGTTAATCGACTGCACAGAAGATTTTGTGCTGTCTGCAAGCTTTCGAACTTCTTCTGCGACTACAGCGAATCCTTTGCCTGCTTCCCCCGCGCGCGCAGCTTCAATTGATGCATTTAATGCCAGTAAGTTTGTCTGGTCAGCAATCCCTTTAATCAATTCCATTAGCTTTTCTACATTGTTCACACGGTCAACTAACTGCTCAATATCCTCTTTCATCATATGTTGACCGTCGTCTGTCGTTTGTAAAATGGACGTAACTTGCTGTAGAGATAATAAATCCCGATCAAGCTCTGTTAATACCTTTTTCGTATGATTCGAAATATCCCCAACAGAAGAAGCTACCTCTTCAATCGTTGCATCTAAATCTTGCATGGACTGATCTACCGCAATAATTTCTTCCTGCTGTATATTTTGAAACTGTATGAGCTCTTTCATAGAATCCAACTGCGTATTATATGTAATAATTTCACCTAAACCATTCACCACAGAACTTCCCTGAATTTCAATATAAGTTTCTACAATAATTTGTTGATCTATTGTTACTAAACTATCGTAGGCTAACAGTACATCTAGCATTTGAGCTTGATTACGTCCCGATTCCTTAACAATCAACGGAATCATTAATTGGTTGAATAATGTATAGGCCGAAATCATCCAGTTTGGTAATACCCCAATGCGTGCATGTGTGTAGGCAATTTTCCGTCGTTTAAATACATAGTCTAAGTCTAATTCATCTTCGAAAAGACTAATAAAATGCTTATCAAACAAACCTTTCAACCGATCCACATGTGTATGTGTATTTATAACACGATTAAAATCTGGAATTGCTAATAAACGTTCATAGAAATTATCCAATATATCTTTTCGATTATCTTCATAAATTTTCAGTAAAAAATGAACAGATTCCCTTCTAAGTTTAGTTAGCGCTAGAAAATTTAATTTTTCTTGGAAACGTTCATTTACTTGGATGTCCGAAGTATTAGCTTCGGAAAAATAATTAAAATTAGTTGGGTTTTTTTTTGTAAACATGTTCATTCTCCTATCTCCTTATGTTCTCTTTTTCGCCGCATTTATATAGTCAAAACAAGCAATAATCCCATTACTTATTTCATTTTGTATAGCAATCTATTAACATAGGTACTAAGTAAAGTAAATTATATTAATTTCATCTCACAAATTTCTCAAAAAAAGAATTAGGAGAAACCCGTGCACAAAAAAAATATAAGGTTTCCTCGTAACACCCTTTTTTTCCTATTAATAAGCTTAGTTTTACTATGTGTCTTTATTCAGATAGAAAAACGACAGTCATTGAATGCACTCCCAAAAGCGCAAGCCGGAATAATGGATCTCACTACTTGGGATTTTGACAAAGGTGGACCATTACCTTTAAACGGAGAATGGAATTATTATGAGGGTGAGCTACTTTCATTAGACGAAATACAAACGCTGGAAGCTGAACTTATGATAGTTCCCTCTACGCTGAATGGCAAGGGGAAAGGAACTTATCATCTTCAAATTCAGCTACCTGAAGCACAATCAATTTATGGCTTAAAAATTAATAATATACGAATGTCTCACGCTCTATTTATGGATAACGAATTTATAGGCGGAAGTGGACAGGAACCCTTTTCGAATCGGTATGTAGCAAATAATACGCCCTACATCTCGTTTTTCCATACTGATCACGCGACGATTAATTTAATTGTTCAAGTGGAAAATCGAGATTTCGTCGATCGAGGCATTATTAAACCCATCTATTTTGGTACACAACAAACAATGATGTCCTATCAAAGTATCCAATTTGGCTCGAGCTTAGGTTTAATTATGATTCTTAGCCTTTTTAGTTTGTACCACCTCATCGTTTTCGCTTTCCGAAAAAAGAATCGTTTCTTTTTGTATAGTGGTGCTTATTTTTTCATTTTGGCAATTACTCTTGCCGTTAATGGCGAAAGAGTCATGCTACAAATTTTCCCGGAAATCCCTTTCGTAATGGGATTCAAAATAAGAGACTTTTTCGGCTTTTTAACGGTCATACCATTTCTTTTGTTTATAAACACACTTGATTATAATCCTGTATCCCGTAAAGCATTTCGGATTATCAACTTACCGATTGTTCTTTTTTTACTGTTGAATATTACGCTTCCGTTTTCGATCTATACAAAATTCCAAGCCTTGATGTGGGTCTACGTATGGGTGCTGCTATGCTATATCCTTATCCGAATGACTGTATTTATTTTAAAAAAACAAGGTATACAAACTGAGAAAGACGAAAGTATACTCATTTATTTTGCATTTATCTGTCTCACTCTTTATGTTGCGATGAACATTTTTACGTTAATAAAACCCGTGCAACTATTCCATGAAATATGGATGATGCCCTTTATCATCATTATATTTATTTTTATGGCTAGGAGAACAACGAATGTTATGGAGTTATTAGAGCAATCGAGATCTGAAGGTATGCTAACTAAAATTTCCTATTTAAACTTACAAATCAAACCTCATTTCATAAATAACGCTATTAGTAATATTATTTCGTTATGTTATACAGATAATCGAAAAGCAGCTTATCTTTTGGGAAAACTGAGCACGTACTTACGGTTAATTTTTGAAAATAATCAGCAAGAGGCCACCATTACTTTCCAGAAAGAACTTGAATTAATCAAAGCCTATGTAGAAATTGAGAAAACCCGCTTTAATGATCGGATCCATGTCCATTTTGCGATTGACGAAAATATTCAACATGTAAATATCCCATCCTTATCCATTCAACCTTTTGTCGAAAATGCGATTCGCCATGGGCTATTTAACAAACTTTCCCAAGGTAATTTATTTCTCTCTGCAAAAGCTATTCATGATCATCTTGAAGTCATTATTGAGGATGATGGGATCGGTATGTCTGCGCAGCTGCTGTCAGAACTATTAAGTGATCAACAGCGAAAAGGAATTGGCATTCAAAATGTACACAGCCGGTTGAAAATGATTCCAGGAGCGTCATTGGAAATCCGCTCAATTGAAGGAAAAGGCACAACAGTCATTATCCAACTACCTATTTAGTCTAATTTATAAGGGGGAAATCACATGCTTCGAACGATTATTATTGAAGACGAAATTCACATTTTAAATATGATGAATTATTTCATGAATGAAAATAAACACTATAAACTTGTCGGGACTTTTTCAAATCCGTTGGAAGCTCTTAAAGAAGCCCCCTTATTAAATGCAGACGTCTTATTTATTGATATTGAAATGCCGATGATGAATGGCATTGAGTTGGCAAAGAGGTTAAAGACAGAAGAAAATCAGATTGTTTTTACAACAGCCTACGAACAATATGCCCTCGAAGCCTTTCGAATACAAGCAACGGATTACTTGCTAAAGCCTGTAACACCGGAGGACATTACTGCCATTACCAATAAATTAATGAAAATAAAAGAAGTCAACCGACTCATGCAAGTTGGCAAAACAAAACCTAATTTCCCGCTTATTCAATGTTTCGGAACGTTCAAAGTCATTAATTACGAAAATACGCTCCTCAAATGGCCGACTCGTAAAACAGAAGAGTTATTTGCCTATCTTTTAACACATCAACAGCAAAGTATTAATAAATGGCGAATTGCTGACATGCTATGGCCAGAAAAAGATGGTGAAAAAGCACTTCATAGTGTACATAATACTGTATATTTATTAAAGAAAACCTTAAAAGAGTATAACTTCCCTATAAGGATTGATATGATCCATGATGGCTACACACTTCTATTTGAGCAACCTATTTTTAGCGATTTCTATTCATTTCAACAGCTTGATGCGAATACGGAGTTAATAGAGCCTTTATTAAATATAACGAATCAATATAGCCTTTCAGGATCTTTATTTTCCGACAAAGACTATAGCTGGTCTATCATGTTAAGAGAAGAATTAAATATGAAGCATAAAGAATTGCTTCGTAAGCTGATAACCTACTATACGGAGCAGGATACACAAGTAGCAACGATGTTAGAAAAAACGTATATGCGATTGTATAAATTAGAGTTAGAATGAGTAAAAAATGAAAGGCAGAAACATTGAATTAACAACGTTTCTGCCTTTTCAATTTCATGTAATTTCACTCCAAAAGGGACTTATAGGAAAGTTACATTTCGTTAACTTCTACAACTAATTGATCTAACTTACGAGCAACCTTCTCCAAAGATAAAGTAGTATTACTTAATTCGTGTGTAGTGGCACTTTGCTGTTCAGATGCCGCAGAAATACCTTCTAAATTTCCTAATGACTGATGGATGGATTCTGTAATTTCTTCAATCAATGTATTCGTTAAACTTGCTTGCTCTAGTAAAATAGTAGTTGCCTCTGAGACATCCTCAAATTCCTTTTCAACTTCTATTGTCATCTGGTGAATTGAGTCAAATGCCCGTTCACTCACGACTATTTTCTCAGTTCCCTTATCAATTTCTTCCATGCCATTACCCATTTCATTCGCTACATCTTTAATTTGCGCTTGAATCGAACTAATGACTACTTGAATTTCAGCAGCGGATTTTTCAGTTCCTATCGCTAAATTCCGCACTTCCTCCGCTACGATAGAAAAGCCTTTTCCATGTTCACCAGCACGGGCCGCTTCGATCGATGCATTGAGTGCTAATAGTTTCGTTTGATTTGAAATCGTAGTAATAACTTGCAATAGTTTACCTACTTCAGAAGATTTGGTTTCTAAATCCTCTACCAAGTTTTTTATAAAACTCACTGTTTCAGTAATAATATTCATTTGAACTGCTACCTCTTGTACCGTTTCTTTACCAGCAACAGCTTCAATCAGGCTATTTCTCGCTTTACCCGTAACAATTTCTGTACTGTTATGAATATGTGCCACCTGACTTACAATCAACTTATTTTTATCGACACTTTCTTTTAAGTTTGCTAACTGCCCCTCAACAGCAGCACTACTTTGGAGCAGTACGTTTGCAATTTCTTGACTTGCTTTTGCAGAGTCTGCGGTCCCCACTGCCAGTTCATCGACATGATTGACCATCGTAGTACTTGCTCGATCAATTTCAGCGAGAAGTTGATCAATATGTGCCTGTTGCATATCCTTTTCAGCAGTTAAACGATTTTCAGTAAGCCTGTTAATATAAATAATGAGCATTGTCGCTAAACATGTGAAAATTAGGTAAATAACATGGAGCATGAGCAATGAAAGGCTATAATCCTCTGTACCACATAACAATTGTGGGAAAAAAAGAAAGCCTGTAAAATGGTGAACCGCAAAAATAACAAGACTCGTTATAATGAGTCGTATCTTTGCAAAACTAGCAATGATTGCAATAACCATAAAGATTGAAAAATGATACTCCACTAATCCATTTCCACCAGCAATCATCGCAATGCTTGAGAAAGTGAGAGTCAGGGTTAGTAGTAATGGAATCCAAGGATGCATGTTATTGATTCTAAATAACACGAAGCTGATGATAAATAAACTAATTGGAATGATCAAAAGAATAGTAGAAAGTATGCTCAACCCACCGGATAAGTTACCAATCCCATTTAATACAAGGTAGGAACTCAAAAAATCAAATTGCCTGTGTAAAATATGAATAATTATTGCGACGCCTACTGAACATCCAGATAGCACCAACAATAAACTATTTTTTGTAAATTTAGTTGTTTTCATAATTATTTTTTATACTCCTTACTATAAGAATTGTTCTTCAATAATCTCTTCTGTATTTCTTTTATAGATATTCAGTTTTGCAAATAATAATATAGTACAAAACATCACATTGTCATTATAAAAATTAACATACTTTATAAGTTGTACTATATATAACCTGCCTCACAAACTTCTCAAAAAAGGGTATCTCCATTAAAGCTTTTAAAACTTCTGAAGCTATATGGCGCGTTTATACTTCTTTATGTAAATAAATAGGTAGCAAAATCAAAAATAGAGAAAGTGAAGTTTATTTCACTTTCTCTATTTCTTATTCTTTTGAGTTAATCGGGATTGTTATTTCTAGCTCTGGGATGTATTGAATGATTCGGTCACCATTTTCATCCAATTGTAATGCTCCATTTTGGTAGGCATCATAAAGATAGGTATATGGTTTGATTGTAATGGATTTTGGCAAGGTTTCAAATGGATGTAACCGTAAATCCTCGATTAAATCACTAGTTCCTTCATTTGTCTCACGGCTACCATTGCCATGAATTAGTTTTAATTTATTACCTTGATCATCAAAAACGTCGATATTTATTCCTCCCCGAGAATCTACAGAAGTTGATTTATCAAGCAAGGCTTTTCTTATCGTAATACTCGTTGTAATGGGAGTTAGTATAACTTGTTCAATAGTAAAATGATTATTTTTATATTTCCTACTTATTTTAGGCTGCAAGTTTATATGGTTACCAATATCTCTCACTGGAATATCTATTATAAAAGGTTCAGAAATCCCAGCTATTGTAGTGGATAATGTCAAATTAAACTGCTTCGGGAAAGGTTTTCCACCATGATTTTTCCGATCTGTAATTTCAATAACTTCAGCATCCTTATCCTTAATTGGCTGCATAAAAACACCACTAATAATATTGGGGTAATTCAGTGGTTCACCATTTAGTGAAAATTCAACCTTACTTATTTGTTCTGATAAACTTTCTTTTGAATTTTCACCTTCTTTTTGATGGCGTTTAAGCCCAATTGCAACACGTGTACCGTCATACACTACTTCTGTTACACTTAATGTAAAACCTTCATGCGTAATGCTTGTATTCAATTTTGTTGAGAGTCCCTTTTCATCCGCAGCATGTAGGCCAATATCTCTTTCACTAGATTTAAAAACAGATGATGATTTGGGCTCATCTTTTTTCGTTGCCGTCGTTTTTATCGTCACCGGCGTTGGTGAAATTAAGTTCGCTATAATTAACAAACTAAAAATCATTGCTGCGGAGGTGGTAATGATCATTATTCTATGATGCAATTTCTGACGCATTCTAGATTTTTCAGACGGCTTTGTATCACGACTACTTTCATATTTGCGCATTGTCCGATTTACTAAATCTACTTCCACAGGTGTTTCTCGAATGATTTTTTCTAATTGATCTACCTCTTTATCCTCCTGTTTTAAGCGAGTGTTCATAAATTTCCCCTCCTAACTTTTTTTCTTTTAGCAGTTTTTTACGTAATCGTTCATATTTTTTTCGAACGGTCGTTGGTTTCAATTCCATAATCGAAGCAATTTCATCAAAGCTATATTCCTCGATCGAACGAAGCAGCAAAATCCTTTTTTCATCCACATTTAACTTTTCTAATAATTCGTGAATGAAATCGTCATATTCGTACGCTTGCCTATGACTCTCGTGTGCTCGCTCCTTCTTAAAGCTTGTCCAAAATTTGTAGCTTTTGATTTTCTTCTTTAGTAAATCCATGCAATGATGATGCGCAATTTTATAAAGCCACGCAGAAAAAGAGACCGTATAAGAAAAATTACGAATGTTTTCTAATCCTTTTATAAAAATATCTTGTGCAGCATCTTCCGCTTCTTCCTTGTTTCCTAATAAATAATAGCAGTAAATATATATTTGTTTTTGAAAGCTACGAATGATTTCTGTGTAGGCATGAACGTCGCCCGATTGAACTTGTTCTACGATCGTTTTTATTGCTAAATCAGCATTTTCCTTGGATGTATTTGATGTAGTCAAAACGTTCCCCTCCTCTCTGACATATATAACTGAATTTGGTAGCGATTTGTGACATCTATGTAAAAAATATTTTAGAAAAACAAAAAATGAAAAGGTACCCGTTTGAAACAGGGACCTTTTCAAGTTAGTTATTATTATCCTCTTTATAAAAGCGCTCGCCAGTTTCTTTGTTGAAGTAAACGATTAATCGCTTATTTGTACTTGGGTCAATAGATATTTCATTTGTACGTTCGAAGCCTTTTGGAACTTGCTTGCCGTGTTTTGTTTTGAAACGGCGATCCCAAAAGAGCCATGACCCGATTATTAATACAATAAGAATTAACAATTGGATGCCATAAAATCCTAAAATCCATCCCATTGCTATTTCTTTTCCACAATAACAGCTGTTCCGTAAGCTACAATTTCACTCATATTTTGACCAATTTCACCTGAGTCGAAACGCATCATAATAATCGCATTGGCGCCCATTGCCGAAGCATTTTTCACCATTCGATCCATCGCTTGCTTTCTAGCATCTTCAAGCATTTCTGTATACTGGCTAATTTCTCCGCCTACAAGCCCCTTGAATGAAGCCATAATATCTTTACCAATTCCTCTAGCTCTTACAGTCAAACCAAATACCGGACCGATAACTTCTGTAATTTCATGATTCGCAATGTTTTCAGTTGTAACGATAATCATTTGAACCTGCCCCTTTACATAAAAAGTTATTTACTTACATATTTAGTATACATTAAAACATTGGGAAATATGGCTGCTAACTCAATTCACCAATAATAAGTAAAGTGCTTCACATCACCATCGTTTTCCATTCCCATTTTTTCATAAAGCGCTTGAGCTTTCGTATTAGAAAATCCAGTTTCTAAAGTAAGGAATCGACCATTATTCTTTTTTGCATATTCGAACGCTTCTTCCATCAATTTTTCCGCGACACCACTTCTTCGGAAATGATCTGCAACAAATAAATCATTTAGTATAAAAGCTGGTTTCATCGCTACTGAAGAAAATGTCGGATAAATTTGAGTGAATCCTACAAATTTCCCTGCTATCTTTGCTGCAAAAATAATCGATTCTTTGTTGTTAATTCGCTCTTTTAAAAAATTGGTTGCACCGATTATATCACTCGTTTGATTATAGAAAACTCTATAAGAATCGAATAATCCGGCTACTTCTACTACATTTGTTAAATCAACTTGTACAATTTCCATCGTCATTCCTCTTTTCATAAATAATATTTAATAAAGTATAAAACCTGTTTATCAACAGCTTTTGCGCTAAACTTTACCCCATTTCCTTATTTTCACCCAAAATGCTTAATACACCAAACAGAAATAGTAAGCTAACCCCAATGAAAGTGAGACCTGAAAATTGAATGCGGGCATCGAGTAATTGAAAGGCAAAAGTAAAGACTGGAATAAAGCATAGTGACATCATGACGATGAACGTATTCGTATTTTGAATACCTTTTTGTAGCAAATACATTGGCAACATGACGCCTACAACGGTAATGAGTAAAATCCAAGTAATGTTCGCTTTAAAATACGGGATTACAAGGTCATATGTAAAAATAAAGGAAATGATAATAATTCCGATATACCTTTTCGCTAAAATCATCGAGCTTGTCCAGCCAAGATCATTTAATTGTTTAGAATAGATGGAACAAAATACGGCACCTACTCCACATAACAAACTTGCGACAATTCCTAAAATAACCTCTATAGATAATTGCATTTTTACGCCAGATTCACCTAATAATACAGCGAGTATTAGCACCGCACATGCTATAAATGTTCCTATTGCGATATACCATTGTTTTTGGCGGACGGCTGTTTTTTGAAAGACTGCTAAAAGTAAAATAAAAAGTGGACCAATTCCCATTTCAAGCGAACTTACAATAGCCGGTTCTATATATTTTAATGCGAAGTAAAACCCCATAAATGTAATAATAGACGCCATATTTAATAACAACAGTGGACGCCGCGCTTCTTGCCATTGAACTTTCACCCTTTGTTTCATTGCAAAAGATTGAAAATAAATAGCTGTCACAAAGAAACTAATTCCCGTAAAAAGAAACGGATGAATTCCCTGCACTTTATTTGCATAATAAACTTGGCTTAATGCTGTAATAATTGCAGATATTAATAATGCGATAATGCCAATTTTAAAAGTATTTTTCCTAATATCATAATCCATCGAATATCTCCCCCCGCGATTACTGCTTATTTAGTATATTAAACTTACATTTATCCTCGTGTTTAACATATATTACTAGATTCACTTTATTTTTCAAGTATAATTATGAACATTATAAATTTTCAATCTTCAATAGGGGTTTTGAGTGGGTTTATTCGAATCTATTTGGAACCATCAAATAGATTGATAAAGAGAGAATTAGCGCAAGCTCGCATTCCCCTGAAAGGTTGGATAAATAATGTACTTACCATACAAAGCATCAACTATTGCAATAATTGCAGGCATATCCATGTATATACTAGATAAATTAGGAAGAAATTCAATGCTAAATGTCATTATATTGTTTATTATCTTTTCAATTAAATTAAAGTTATTTAGAAAATTCGAGGAAAAAAGGGAATATAAAAGGGAACGTTAAATCTTTAGTTTATTATTTTCTTCCTTTAAAGATGCTCATTTTAATTTCATCAACAATAAAAGTAAGCATCAAATAGCGCCCAACTGTTTTCCAGGGGACGCTATTGTTATGCTATCTCTGTAGTTCGTTTACGTACGTGGCAATTATTTGACCAAGGCATCAACGCATCTAACGCTGCTTCATCCGTTAAATATTTCAATGGATCAAGCTGATTCTCTTTTGCTGTTTCCACAAAACTATAAATAATCGCGCTGGCTTTTTCTCCTTTTGGAGAAATTGAAAATAGCCATGCTTTTCTCCCCATCACGAACGGTTATTGTCTAATTCTAGACGCCCATCTTTCAAGAATACCACGAGCTTTTGCCACTGATTTAAACAGTAAGTAATCGCTTCACCCAATTTTGTTTTTGGCGCTACATGGGCTCTTTCTGTTTTTAGCCATACCAAAAGTCATCTAGGATAGATTTACTCTGTTCAAGACGTTCTTCATAACGAATTCCAGGTGTATATTCGTCCATTTTATTAATCTTTTTATCCATCGCAAATAATCGATTACCGAATTGTAGACCGATTTTTGCGGCGCAAGGTTTCTCCGAATTTTGAAGATTCGCTGGCACTGATTTCAGCGCAAATGTACCCAGCGCCCAACTAATTCTACCTTCGATAAATCATGGCAGCTGCCGGCATAGCCATCGACATGTAGATAACCTGAGACCCTTTTAAAAAGGCCTTTGGATGTTTACCGGCGCGTGTTGTTTGGTAATCATAAAGCATGATTGGCACCACTGCTCGACCTGTTCGATACAGCCACATATAGGATTTACTTGTCGCAACGCGACCTGGTTCATTTAATACTTGTAAACCTGTCTCATCCGCATGTGCAATATCCTCTTCTAATAATTTTTTATGCAGATATTCATAAAGGTAGATCAGCCATGTATTTGCTCCATACATCATCCAGTTCGCCATGGTTTGACGAAATAATGCAACACCCATTCGTTCTAACTGCTTCTCCTGTCGATAAAGAGGTAAGCCTTCACTATATTTTTGACTCATTAAATAAGCTATCTACGATAGCGAATCGTTACGACAGGCAAGTTTTCTAACATTGCATTGATTTGACCAGAGCGCTTTTTACGTTTGTATGTAATCGTTTCAAGCGTAGGTTCTTCAACCAAGTTATCTGATGTAATTTCCATTTCATTGAATAGCGTCAGCACAAGTGGATTTTGGTTGTTTTTCAATTGAAGTACCAAACTTTTGTGGCTCAAGCGGAATTATACTTCTAGCCAGTTGAGTTTAGCCAGTAGGGCTCCATTTTGTTTTTCCAACGCGGCATTCCTTTTTGCAAGTTCTTCAATTGTAAGTGCTGGATGTTGTTCGATTTTTACCATGGCTAAAAAAATTCGACTTCGGCGGCCGAATTCTTCCTTCAAATGACAAGTTTAGCAGAAACTTTAACATGTGAGGATTTTCGCTAAAATTACTTCATCAAAATCGGGTGGACAGTCAATGGTTATCCCATTTAATTTGATGGTAATGGGAATCGTTTCAGATGCAATAGGCTCTTGCACAACAACGGGTAAACACTGTGCTGGTTGAATTTTTTTCTGCGTACGTGACTTACGTAGCCACTAATACATGTTTTGAACTAGTACATTTTGTTTTGCACACCAAGCGGCAAAGCTTGTTTCACCACTTGTACGGAAAGCTTGAATGCGAAATTGCCACATCAGCCGACGTTCTGATCGATTCATAAAAAAACCTCCAACTTCATTTATTTTCATGATTGTCTCATGTCTATTGAATTCGTTGAAGATGTGTTATATTTGGCGCTTACGATACCATAACAATAGCGCCTTCTAAAATCAGGTGGGTGCTATTTGAATCTTACAATTAATCTTAAAATAGTATATTTCTTATAAAATCGGTACTTAGGAGTGAATACTTCAATTATTCGAAACTAGCCATTATATTCAGTACATTTATTCCATTGTGATTATCTGTATTTTTCAATAATACTTCCTTAGCTCCACTTGGATTATTATGTAAATCGTAATAATCAATTATCAAAGCTAATGCAGCAGAAACCTTTGCTGTAGAAATTGATGTCCCGATAGAATAACTATACCCTCCTGCTGCTGTAGTACTAAATATCCATTCCTTTTCATATAGGCGATTATTAAAATAATCTTCAATACCTACTTCATTTACTAATCGATTGTCTCCACCAAACGTATAAATATCAATGATGCCTTGTCCATAATTGGAGAAGATAGAGATATCTGATTTATGGTTAATGGATCCTACAGAAATGACTTTATCGAGGCTACTAGGATAGGCATCTACTCTGCCCCAACTTTGGGAAAATTGATTTTTTCCTTTCCAGTATTCTTTTAGTGCATTCTGATCATTTAAATCTAAAGATTGATTGCCAGCAGCAGCTACAACGATAGATCCTCGCATTTCTGCATAATCAATAGCTGTCTTATATGCCATTACTTCAAATTGATCTTCAAAGCTTACTTTCCCACTTGAATCCATTACTGGTCCTGTTGTTAGGTATTCAATAAGACTTAAATTAATTACATCTGCATCATTATTAGCAGCTTCAATAATTGCTTTGATTACCCATATAGTTTCTGCTCCCTTAGATCCAAATACTCGATATGATTGTATTCCAATATCAGGTGCTAATCCTTTAGAGTAGCCATCAGCTGTAATTTTTCCAACTAAGGATGTACCATGTCCTAAAAAATCCTGATGAAAGTCAGTTTCCCCAGTTTCTAATGGCTCTTCACCCTTAACGCCACCTTTAGGAACTAGATTTTTTGTTAGTGTAATACTTCCTTTCAAATCTACGTGATTCACATTAACACCTGAATCAATAATTGCTATAGAAGTATTTTTACTACCCTTTGTAATTTCGTATAATGCTCCGTCATTAGTTAAATTTTGAATATCCCATTGGTACGGCCAAAATAAGCTATTGTCCTTATATTTTGTTCCTTCGTTTGTAACCAATTCACTTGACGGCATTATTTGTATAGTATCAATGCTATCGTTTATTGAATTTAAAGGGCTGATTTTAGTACTTGTCCCTTCCTCTATTGTGAACACTTTACTTGGCGGCATTACTTGTATAGTATCAAAGCTATCAATTGTTGAATTTAAAGGACTAATTTTAGTACTTGTCCCTTCCTCTATTGTGAACACTTTACTTGGCGGCATTACTTGTATAGTATCAAAGCTATCAATTGTTGAATTTAAAGGACTA
>NZ_JBNNMF010000007.1:143905-174190 GCF_050272495.1 Solibacillus cecembensis
TAATTTTAGTATTTGTCCCTTCCTCTATTGTGAACACTTTACTTGGCGGCATTACATTTGGAGTATCAAAGCTACCAACAATTTGGTTTGCTGTAAGAGTTTCTAATCCTTCCATTGCCCCCTCAATTTGATAAAGTCCAATTTCCTCAACTGCATAATTAATTGATAAATTTAATCGTTTAACTTCATCTAAAAAAATAGCAGTATTTTCTGTAGTGTCTAGCATAATGTTTAATTTTTCAACATTATTAGCAGCAGCCTTATTAGGATAAAAAATAAAAAGTGTTAAGAATATAATTAACCCAAGTTTATATAAATTTTTCATCTATTCTCTCCCATTTCTCAATTAACACTTATATTGCTTTTTTATATAATCTATAGTATTCGCCTTCTTGCTCAATTAGTTGTTCATGGGTGCCTTGTTCGATTAATTTGCCTTGTGCTAAGACATATATTTGGTCTGCATTTTTAATACTGCTCAATCGGTGGGCTACTATAATACATGTGTTTGTTAAGTTTTTAATTTCTACTTCAATTTTGCTCTCAGAAACTGCGTCAAGTGCACTCGTAGCTTCATCAAAAATTAGAATTGGTTTAGGTTGTAAAAAACTCCTAGCCAATTGTAAACGCTGCCTTTGCCCTCCCGAGAAGTTATTTCCGTTTTCAGTTATTATTGTTTCGAATTTCATTGGCAAATTAGATATATCTTTTAAAATATTGGCTTTGTAACACGCCTCTAATAATTCTTGTTCTGTGAATTTATCTAAATGAATCGTTAGGTTCTCTCTAATTGTCTTATTCAACAACGTGGATTCTTGTAGAACTGAACCTATCTGTTTACGGAGGTAGGAGATATCATATTCTTTTATATTTCTATCATCAAACAATACCTTCCCTTCGGTAGGTTCATAAAGACCTAAAATAAGTCTTAATAGAGTGCTTTTCCCAGAACCGGATTCACCGACTATTGCTATAGTTTCCCCTGGATTGATTTTTAAATTGATATTATTTATAATATTGTTTCCATATTTACTATAACTAAATGAAACATTCTTAAGCTCTATTCGCCCTTTTAGTTTCATTTTTTTTGTATCATAAAATCTCTCTTTTTCGGGAGAAGAATATATTACATCTTCGATTCTTCTTAAATAAGATTTGACCGTAAAAAATTGTGAGTAACTATTACTTAGTGAAATTATTGGAGTAATAAAAGTAGTAGCAATAGTACCAAATGCTACTAGTGTCCCTACAGTAAGCTCTTGATTTGCTACATAATAACTACCAATACCGTAGATGAAAAGTGGCACTATAAATTGAATAGAGCCTGTTAAAGATTGAATTACACCATTCCATAAGTTTAAATTAAAGCTATCTTTCAATTGCCTTTGGAATAAATTCCTCCAATCTCCTAAAAAATTAGATTCCATTCCAAAAATTTTAATATCTAAAATGCCATTGATACTTTCTGCTGTAACAGCTTGTACCTTTGACTGACTGCTTATGTTCTTCTCATTAAGTTTTTTTAGAATTTTACCGTTAAATAACATGATTATCATAATTAAAGTAGCTATCAGTAACAAATATAAGCTTAATGCCTTTGAATAATTCATCATAATTATCGTATAAGTTAGTATCATTAAAATATCAATTACTATTGTTATTGACGTTGTAGATAGCATTTGTCGAATATAAATATTCGAGTTTGCACGAAAAATTAAATCTCCTGATTTACGGTTTTCGAAAAAGTTTATCGGTAAATTAAATAGACGTTTCATAAACAAATTCATAATCGCACTGTCCATATTTTTCTGCAATATTGATATCATCCAACTTCTTAAGATAGAAGTTACTAAATATGAGCTAACTAATATTGCAATGAAAATTATTAAAATATTCGACTGAATCGCATTTTTCTCAATTAAATAATTATCTGTAATCCATTTAGTCCCTAAAGGCATAGAGATTGAAAAAACTTGCATCGTAAGTGTTACTAACAAAATTGTCAGTAATAACTTTTTTTGATTGAGGACTATTTTCCATAACTTCGATTCCTTCTTTTCTACCCTATTTTGGGAGATAGGTGCTTTAAAATACATTAAGAAATTACTGTACTTTTCTGAAAAATCTTCTAAGGTTAATCTTATTCGACCTTCTGCAGGGTCTATTAACGTAAAAAAATTACCATTTATTTTTTCTAGAATGACAAAATGCTTTTTTTCCCAAGATATAATCGCAGGTAGCATATCTGTTTTAATTTGTTCTGAGCTAATGTTATAAGCTTTGGCGTGTAAATCATATTCTGCAGCCAAATTATAAATGTTTTGAAATGTCATTCCCTCTTTTGTGGAACCATAATGTTCTCGAAGCATTTGAAGCGTACAAGGAATGTTATAGTAACCCATTATCATCGCTAAACAAGCTAATGCACACTCACTATTTTCCATTTGTTCAATATAAGTTAATTTGTTTCTAAATATCATCATACTGCCCTCATTATTAGTGAATACTTTGGTTTATTAATATGGATTTTATATCTAATTTTTCAAAATCCCTTTTTTTACTTCTATATATTCTTGTAGATTTTCACATTCAAACATTCCGTTCTCATGCCAATATTTTGGTTCAGCAAAGCTTCTAGGAAGTGTTGCATACATTTTTTTATAATGTTGAAAACTCCTTTCTACTCGCTCATCCACTTCAATTTCATAGTTCCCCATTACATAATTAAAGATTTCCTCGGCTAAATTTTCAACGTAAATCTGTGACAAAGGGCTAGTACTAGTTACATTTAATTTATCAATTATATTCAAACCCATAATGCCAAAAACTTTTTCCATATAGTCAGAAACAAATGTAACTCCATTTGAATCAGCAACTGCTAGAACAACGCCTGATTTTCCAGCTAATTTAAACAAATGTCCCCAATAAGATAACCTTTCAACTACAGCTTTCATATCTGCTGAAACATTATGTGAGTAAACAGGGCTAGCAAATATAATAAAGTCTGCTTCTTCTAATTTTTCTTTTAATAGTTTACTATCATCTATATTTTGTTGTTCGATAGGACATGTACCATGAGTAAAGCAACTTTTACAACCTGTTGCGGATTTTATTTTTAATTCATTAGGTGTGTAAAGTTCAACATCAAAAGAACCTGGGAATTTCATTTCTAAAGCGGCTAAAATTTTCCTTGTTTGAATTAAAGTGTTGGAGCTCACGTTACGTGAGCCAACATATGCAAAAATTTTTTTCATCTAGTCATCCTCCAAAATTTACTTCAGCCTTAAAACTGAATTTATTCCTTGAGGGTTAATTAGTCTTAAGAAGATATAACCTATACCACTAATTCCATTAAAGAGACTAATTGATTGGAATCCATCGAAAGATTTAATATTATAATTTTTATGTTCTCTGTAATTCTCCAAAATACTCAAACCTATCTCTAATGCCTGATGATAGAATTCCTCATTACCATTGTATTTAAATAATTCGATAAAATAATCAACAAGAGCAGCATTGCCATGGCATAAACAATCTTGACTAAGGCCTGTAACTTCAGCTAATAGTTTAATAGTGTTTTCAATATCATTGTTTATTAATGTATTATTTTCTAAATAGTCGGCAATATTTAATCTACTACAACCAATTCCAACCGTTCCGTTACACCAGAAGTGGTTAACTTCATCATTTTTAGAACGATTGTCTAACCAACCTTTTAATTTACTATCAAATAATTGATTTTCTTCTTCAACTAATTTAAGTCCTTGTTGAATTAAGCTATCTTGTTCTGCCAATTTCCCTAATTTGATAAATGTTGTTGCTAATCCACTAAAACCATGCGACAATCCACCAAGTGTTAGTTCTTTAAACTTCGAATTTTTTAGAATATCATTTGCGTATTGTAATGCAATATTGATATATTCACTGTCACCATTCACTTCGAAGGCATGAATTAACATTTCAATCACACTGCTACTCCCGTGTAACCAATCAATATGCTCATTTGGTGTTTCTAAAGCTTTTTCAATAAGCGTTGTAGCTTCCTGAAGTGCTTGTTTAAATTTCCGATTCGGACCATCTTTTAAGAATGTAGTTGCAGGGTAAATTAATGAAGCAAAGCCTAAAAAACCAGAATTATATTTTGAGTATCTAGCTTTTTTTAAAGCCATATTAAATGTGTAATCGCGATATTTTTTATAATTATTTTCGTTGGTCTCTTTATATAGGTAATGATAAAATAAAGAGATACCTCCTAAACCAGAATATAAATCTCCAGATAGTGTTCCAATATCCCATTTATTTATTTCATCTTGATTAGCCGTAATCCATGTCATGGTTTTACTTGCATCATCTATAATCGCTGAATTAGTTAAATCATCACCTATTTTCATTGCTTCTGATAAAAATATTTTATTAAGCTCCGATTTAGAAGGTAATATTTTTTCTTGCAAACTATAACTATTTAAACTCTTTTCTTCAAAATGCCCTGTTTTAATCTTTATCACGGATAATTGTTTATCAATATATTCTTGAGATAAATTTTCGAATTTCACTCGAACTCTGTCATAACCGGTCTCATTTAATAAATTCGTGTATTGCTTACCTCTACTATCATAAATATCTTTACTTGTCGTTTTAGTAAAGAAAATTGGAATATCTCCGCTTAAAATATCTAAATATTCTGATTTAATTAAAGACTTTTCTTTGAAATTATACGCCCATAAATTTTCAATTATTTGTTCGTAGTAATAATAATCTCTCATATAGTCTGGGTGTAACGTATTTTGCAGTAATTGCGCATAAACAAATGTGTTTCGTAGAATAATTCGAATTTCCAGATTACTAAATCGTTGAATTACCCCGTCATTTCCCAAGAATTCGTCCTTATGTTTTAAAAACACAAACATAGTATTTTCAAAACCTCTTAGTATATCGATAATATATTTTTGATAATCAACAATTTGATCATTTAAGAATGTCTGGTTATTCGATGCAGCTATTTTTAAATTATCCAATTCATAGCGCATATTGTCAGTGAATAAATTTGTAGGTTTAAATCCTTTTTTTGTTAAGGTTTGCTCTCCACCCGATAGAGCACTCATTTCAATAACATCGCCTTCTTCATTATGCAGTATTTTTTGTGGCAATAATAAAGTACCACTCACAAAATCTACTAACTGGTAATTCGCTGTTAAATCAGCATCATGAGAAAAATCTCTTGTAACGGGAGTTTGGAATAACGTTTCTAAGTCAACAATCATAGGATACTCACCGTGTGCAATTAAATTTTCCATATGCAAATCATTGCCATTCAACATATGCATTACTGCTAATAACTGACCAAACCGTTCATAATAAGCTGTAACTTGCTTCTCATCTTTACAACTCTTTTGTTCAATAAAAAACTCGAAACAATACTCATCTCTAATTAAGGCTTTAATCGGTAATAAATCTAATAAGTTTTTTTCAATATTCAATCTTTCAATTACAGAATTATACGCTGTGATAACTTTTAAATTTTTAGGCTTATAAACTAATTTATTATTTGAGTTTAGTGTAATTATTACAACTGATTTCCCATTTTGATGAGTATCTCCTTCTCCAAATGAAAATCCTTTAACCATAATAGTCTCTAACTCAAAGATTGATTTCAAATCTTCTTTATCTTGATCAATTCTATAGAGTAATTCCTTAGTATTCATAATAAATAATTTTGTATCACGAACTAGAATTTTTGTAAGTACTGCATATTCTTTATAAAAATTATATAAATTTTCAATTTCGCTTTTTAAAATGATAAAATCCTTAAATCTTTCCTCGGGTGTTTCTCCTTTTAATTCTCCTTTTAATTTTGATATATTAAGCTCGAGTACGAAGGACTTTAGAACATTATTTAAAAGCATATCGGATAGTTTAGTATATATATCAATCCTTGCTGCTTCTGAAATAAAATCATGTTTTTCTAAAATTGGACCTAATTTTAATGCCGCATATTCAATAAAAGGTCGAATAAGATATCCATATCCAATTTTAGGGTCATAATTTTCAATGCCATCATTAGCTAATTCAAAGATTTCCGTAAGTTCAATGAACCAGTCTTCCAATTTTACTATCTCTTTATATCCAGAGTTAAATTGGTATGTATCCTCTTTTATAGCGTTAGAAAAGGTTTTTACATCGTATTTCAATTCAGACATAATATCTTTATATAATTCTTCTTTTAGAACCGATTTACGATTTATCCATTCATTTAATGAAGTTTCTTCAAAAGTTAGATTATCTTCCATATCTTTCAAATAGTTATAGCGTTGTTTTATAGTTAAAGCTTTAATAAAATCTTGTGGTTTTACATTTATTTTCTTATCTAGTTTCTTCATTAAACTCACCTTACTTTCTGAATAATAGTAAAAGCTCCTCTTAATAAAGAGCAGCTTTTACTTTCTATTTCCCCTTAATCTCTACAGTTAGCCACTGCAGAAGCCACGAATGATACAACTGCTGAAGCTGCCGCACCTGATACTGCCCAAGATACTTGAGCACAAGGAACCGATGAAAAAGTAGGAGTTGCTGGGGTTGCTTGTGGTTCTACCTGACCATTCCCACCTGAAATATATTCCATTTCAACTGTTGATAATTCATGAAAACTTGAGCCTGCTGGATGACTTAATAAATTTAAATCACGCTCTTTAGGGTTTTTCCAAGAATTAATAATTTCATTTGTACTTTCCATTATAAAAACCTCCTATGTTGTAATATAACAATAATGTGAAAATTTAATTGATAGAACTTCTTATTTACCCAAAATGACACTGATTGTTAATTAAATACAATCTTTCGTGTAAGACACTAATCCTGAAACAGCTGAAACTGCTCCACCCCATGAAATTGCTGGTGTGGCAGGAGTTAATGTTGTTAAAAGAGGAGTAGCCTGCGTTTCTACTTCCCCGTTTCCACCTGCAATGAACATCATTTCCTGCTCATTTAATTCATGAAAACCTGTACCTGATGGATGTGATGTCATTACTTGATTGCGCTTTTTTGGATTTTTCCAAGCTTGAATGATTTCTTGATTACTCATGTTTATCTCCTCCGGTATTGTGATTTACAGAACAAATATTAATGTTAGATAATGTGTTTTGCTCTGATAACTATATTATTTCATCACTTTGATAATATTTCACCGAAAATAGGATTGCGGTATTTCGCAAGAATACTGCGGTATTTTTCTGTCTACTTCGTTCCAATTAATACCGAAGTGTGATAAATGAGGATTATTCTTTAGAGGATAAATGATTTGTATTCGTTATAGATTTATAGACATTTTTTAAGTTACCTCTAATGGAATTAACGAGAAGATTTGTAATGTTGATTAAAAACGATACATTAACGTAGCACCTATCCAAACTATAATAAAAGCTATATCGTTCATGTACCTTACAACAATTAAATGAACTTAATGTTTTAGAGGCTATAGTCTCCAAATTTATTGGAATTTAATGATTGCAGGAGTTGTTTATAGAGGGAATAGTGTTTACAATCTAAAAGCAAGAACGGGAACGAATGGGGAATACTGGATAACCTTATCATTCAGTAGAAAGATTTTTCTTTACGTCAATACCCGTATCCAATTACTTTTGTCACGTTAAAAAAGTATACACACAGACTTATTATTTTGAAATTATTTACTTTAATGATATATTCTATGAGGATAATGATGTATTATAATGTTACTATGCATCTATAGTATTTAAATATATGGAACTTTGATGTGTTGACTATTTCAACACATCAAATCCATTTATTTCAATATACATTAGGAAAATAAATTTGGAGGTAAATTTATGCAAAAAATCATTAGTTATTTAGTTGAAAACCATGGAATTTTAGACTTATTAAAAGAGGGGAAGGTATCGTTAATAGGGGTATCTAATGAAGAAGTTACAGCTATTTTAGATGCTTTTGAAATTGATATCACAAGTAAATTATATTTATGGAAATAAACAGATATTTATTTAACTGTATTATGAATTTTGATTAGGAGAAAATCATGAAGGGACGTTTATTAGACTTTATTAGCGCATCTTTAATTACTCTATCAATTATTATAACTATATATTTCGTGATAAATATCATCATATACCCATTAATAGGTATTGAAGTTAATAAAGTAGATAATAAATATTTTATAAGCAATATTTATGAAAACGGTTGGGCTAACAATGTATCTATTTACAACGGTGACGAAGTATTAAAAGTTGATGGTCAATCTGCTAAGGATAATTTTATAGTTAATAAATTTAATCGAGTAGAAATGGCGCATGTCTTAGTTATTTCCCATAATAATCAAAAAGTAGAATTCGCTACTTCCTATAAAGATATCAGCTTAAAACATGAAATCTTTATTATTACATCTATATTATTTAATTTAATAGTAATTTCATTAGCAATTTTTTTATACATAAAGGCGGAAAAGTCGATATCGGTTCGTATTCTAATATATTTTTTACTAACAATTGGATTATGTTACATTAGCTCCTCGATATCAGCTCGTGGTGACATTATTGGGCGCATAATTAATACGATTACATTACCTTTACTTTTAATATTTTTCATCCATTTTTTATCGAGTATTTTCAATTCTTCAGAATTGAAAATTATTACAGCTATACGACTTAAATTTATATATATTAGTTATTTTATTTTGCAATTCTTTTTGGGGTTGGCATTTTTTCTTCCTGTATCAATTCCAAGCGAATCAATTCAACTATTATACTTTTCTGTTTTATTATTTTTAATATTAGCGGATATTATAAATTATTTTTTTAAAAATAGAAATTCTAATAATATTCACTTGATAAAACTACTGCTAACAACATTAGCTATTTCATGTATACCATTTACATTATTTTATGCATTGCCTACTATTGTTATAGATAAACCGATTTTAAGTGCTGAGTTTTCGAGCTTTTTTATTATCCTAATACCTATATTTTTAATATACACTCAAATTTCCAATAAAATAATTGACATTAATTTTCATATTAACAAATTAAAATATTTTATTTCTTTAGCTTTCCCATTTTCAATTCTTACTACGCTGAGTATTGGATGGGTTTTTAATCAAAATATTTTTGATATCTATTTTAATTTTAAAGTTATTTTAATATTTATTTTAATTGTTCTTTTATTATATCTTAAAGACTTTATAGATTTAAAAGTGAGTCCACACTTATTCTCAGATAAAAATGAATTCGGCATAAGTCTTTATCTATTTTTTCAAAGGGCTAGATATAAAACTAATGTTGAGAGCCTTATTTCTTATATAAAAGAAGAAATTGAAAAAGTTATTACCGTATCTAATGTTCAATATATTCGAATAAATAAATGCGAGAATACAGGACTTTGGAATATGATTGATACCTCTTCCTCAAAAAATACTGAATTTTCAAGTCACATAAATTGGGATTATTATGCCGGTGGTTCGATGTTTGAATGCTCAGATATATTCGGTATCATAATAGGAGAAACTAATAAATCGAGAGATTTAATTTATAGTAGTGATAAGGTAACTAAATTAAATCCACAAGAAAAAATGTGGCTAGAGTCACTCGCATATGTATCAAGTATTTTAATAGAAAATATTTCACTAATGGAAGACTTAATAAAGAAGGTTACCTATTATGAACAAAGTCATCTTGAAGAAATGCATTCTTCAAAGTGGTTTTCAAGATTATTATTTAACATTACTGAAAAAGAGAGAATAAAGCTTTCTAGTGATCTTCATGACTCAATCTTACAAGAAGATTTAAAAATGATTCGCAATATTGATCGTATTCTTGCTAAATCAAATAATCCATTAATGGATTATGAGCTTAATAAGATAAAAGAATCAATCATTGATAATGTCCATTTATTAAGGGAAACATGTAATAATTTACGCCCACAATTTTTAAACGAACATGGTTTAGCAAAAGCTATTGAACACTTAATTAATACCTATAAACTACAGGCTAACTTTAGAATTTACTACAATAGTTCAATTGGTATTTTGAAAATTTCTCATGAATATGAAATTTCTATTTATAGAGTAATTCAGGAACTTTTAAATAATGCATATAAACACTCTGAAGCAACTGAATTAAATCTATCCTTATATATTGAAAATGATAAATTGGTTATACTTTATGACGATGATGGAAAAGGCTTGGAAAAAAGTAAAGTTTTCAATAATGATTCCAATATGGGCTTACTAAGTATACGTGAGCGTGTACTTAGTTTAAATGGCAGTTTTGAAATTAATTCATCTTTACAGCAGGGCCTTCATATTTGTATCCTTATTTAAGGAGTTAGGTTAATAATGTTAAAAATTCTAATTGTAGACGATCATCCCGCTATTCGTGCAGGGACAAAAACCATTTTAGAAGAAGCAGATTTTAGAGTTGAGGCCTATGAAGATATTAATAAAATCCTACAAGCTGCCTCTTCAAAAGAATTTGATTTATATCTAATAGATTTATATATGCCTGGAATAGATGGATTAACACTTACAAAGAAAATTTTAAACTATAATGCAGATGCAAAAATTCTAATATATACAGGATTTGACTTAAATACTCATTATAATATTATTTTAGATGCTGGTGCCAGTGGCTTTGTTAGTAAACTAGCTAGTTCAGATCAATTAATTACTTCTATCTACTGTGCTTTACGAGAGGAAATTGTAATCCCTATACAACTTTTAAACCAGTTAAGACAAATCGAAATAAAATCCACTATAGATGGAAATTTAGACTCACAAGAAATTATGACACTAACTCGAAAAGAGCAAGAAATTCTTCGTTATGTTTCCCAGGGATTCACAAATAAAAAGATTGCTGACACATTATATATGAGTCAACGTACAGTTGAATATAACTTAACAAAAATATTTTCAAAGTTAAAAGTTCACTCTCGGGCTGAAGCACTTTCTGTTGCCACTAAACAAGGGTTAATATTAATGGAAACCACTATCACATACTAATTTATATATTGTAAAAAAAGTAAATTGCTTCAGCTAAAACCTTTAGCTGGAGCAATTTTAATCTTTAAATCCAACTATTCATATATGCTAAAAGGCCTAATACCGCCCCAACTCCCCCTCCTATTGAAATGTAAAGCCACTTATTAACTTTCCTCATTTTATTTACCGACATACTATCTATCCCCTTTCATATTTTATATTTAATCTTCAACTTTCATTCCTTTTGTGTAAGCAATTTGCATAAATAAAAGAATCAGCCCGATACCTATAACCGGAAAAGTCTGACTCTCTTTTAAAACTACTGAGTAGATAAGAAGAATTAACATTAGAGTCACCAAAGCCACTTGTGTATAAAAATTAAGATTATATAATGTTTTTAACATCTGCGCTTTTTCGCCATCATCATTACAATTAAATAAGTCTTCATGATAAGTTTTAGATTTAGGATCAGGTATTTTAAACCCTGGCCTAACTTTTTCTGTTAACGAATAACTCTTAGAAATATAATATAAGATTATTAAAAGTAAAATGAAAGAAATCAGAGATACCATTGGTTCTGTTTCAAGCAACAAACTAACCCCAAGTAGGAAAGTAGTAAATGCAATTGTTGCTGCGGCTCGCAGTACTTGCTCAAGTTTATAATAGACTTTCTCAATGTAAATCATAGTTGTATCTAAATCTCTATCTTCCTTTATTGGCTTTGATTTTATATTATTGAACATCATCGTGGTTAATAAAATTAAAACTAAAACTAAAATGTTTGTTAATGACAACCAAATATATTCAATATTAGTTACATTATTTCTCCATTCAACCTTACTGATAAATTGATATATTAAAAATATTAAACCTACTAAAAAAAATAAAGTACTTTTCCCAACCTTCACTAATAATCACCCTCTTCAAAAATAAAAATATCTTCTATTGACTCATTAAAAATTTTAGCTATTCGTGCAGCAATAATTAAAGATGGAATATACTCCACTCTTTCTATTTGACTAACTGTCTGACGGGAAATTTTAGCGAGTTTGGCAAGTTCAGTTTGGTTAAGGCCATGTCTTGCTCTTAATTCTTTTAATCGATTCCTCATTCGCCACCTCCTATTTTAAATGTACATTATTAATTACAAAATGACAAGTAATAAAGTCATTTTGTAACCAAATACTGAATATTACCTACTTGAATCAATTTCATAAATCATCTTTTTTAAGAGCTTAGACTTCTCCTGTGTGAAAACTTACGTTTTAAAAAAATTATGCAGCTTCGTTCTGTATTTGTAATAAGGCATTCATTCGATCCACCGCCAATTTACAGGCATTATAAATAAACGTCACCAGGTTGAAATGTAGTTTTGCTTTTTTACCTGTTCGGTGACGGATGTTATTTAATTGAAAGTATTGTTTTAAATAGGCGTTGACGCGTTCTACTGCAGTACGTTCTTTATAAAGTTTCTTCCATAATTCTGAGCCACGCGCTGGATATGTGTATTTCCGAATATCTGATTCACACTTGATTTTAAACACCTTTTGACAAAGTGAGTCCTCTCGTAATGGACACGTTTCACATTCTTTCGGGCGTGTAAATTTTAATGTACGGTATTTTTCATCGAAGCTGTCGTAACAGTAGCTATGCTCACGTACACAAGTTGGGCGAAAATGTTCATCAAATCCGATCGTTTCACCTTCATTTCGAACATTGTATGGAATCACGACACGCATCGTTTGCGCTAGTGCTTGTTTATAGATTGGTTCATAATCATAACCTGCATCAAATAGTGCTGTTGTAAACTGTTTTGGCATGATGGCATCGATCTTTTTCAGCAGTGGAATCGCCGCTTTACTGTCAGATAAATTACCCGACGACATGAGGCGAGCTACAATATATTGGCTTTTTGATGAGACAGCTAGATGTCCCTTAAAGCCGTACCAGAACGTATTTTTACCGTCACTATTTTTCTTGATGCCCCAATTCGGCTCAATCGGTATGTCCTGCCAAAGTGTTTCAGCTGGAATCGACAACTGCGCCTCCAATTTCTTTTCGTAGGTTGTTAAATTCGCTTCGATTTCTGCTTGTTCGGCGAGCCAAGTTGCCTGTTCTTCTTTTGTTTTCCGTCCACGTTTTTTCGGTGGCTTGGCTTCTTTTTACTCAGAAGGTTTCGCTGCATCACGTGATTCGAAATGTGTGGCATCGATGGCAAGATGTTCATCACAAAGAAAACCTTCTAAAAATGCAGTTTGAATCAGTTCATCCTGCATTTTATCAAGCACATTAGACTGACTAATCACACGAATCATACGAGAATATGTAGCCTCAGAAGGGACTGAATCTGAGACAAGAAACCCGCAGTCCAAACAGAATAAAGGATCGTTGACTAAACGTTTTATTAAATCCTTTACCGTTGGGATACGTTCTACAATACGAATAATCAATGATTGAATCATCGCACCGTAGTTACATTCACGTGGAGGTCCACGCAGCGACTTTTTCGAAAAGAGTTGAAAGATTGGTTGTACGTCGAAAGTGGCAAAAATCGCGTCAAATCGGTGCGAACTTTCCATTTCGTATAATTCTTGGATGCCAAAAAGGCTAATTTGTTTTACAATAGTCATAGGGCATTCACCTCTTGGTTAATTTGGTTTCGTCGCTTAAATTATACCAAATTGGGGAGGTGCCCTTTTTTTATTGATTGAAAGCCCTTGATACCGAAGGGATTGGAATTATGAAATTGATTCAATTAAATTGATTTCATAAATAACAAAGGTTATTATTTTAGGCAACTCACAGAAGTCTAAAATGGGTGCTACTAGTCTTTGGACTTTTAATTGTAAGCGCCAAATAGCGCCCTCCCTGAAAACAGGTGGGCGCTATTTGACGATTCCTTGTAATTACTCTAAATACGTTAGAATTTGTTTTTTGAAACTACTTTCCTGATTTAAGGAATTTATTAAGTTTCGAGCCTTTGTCGCATAAATGTTCCTAATCGTTAATGAATATGTAATTCCACCCCCGTCTACTAAAGAATTTAGTAACTGTTCTTTTTCTAATAAAGAAATACTATTACCTTGATAATAGTATTTAGCTAGATTGGTAAGCACGTGGTTCGAGTTCATTAAATAAATAATCGGAAGAGAGAATTTCCTTTTTATAAAGTCATTCTTAAGATGGTTATCCTGTTTTAATCCAATTATATCATTATTAATTTGTTGAACTACTCCTATATAACGGGAATAGTTTTTTACTCTTTCATCAACTTTCCCTGTTGCTAAAACAAAACCTACTTCTGAACTCAAAGCAACTAAAGATCCAGATTTTAAGCTAATCATGTCGAGATATGTAGTTTCCTCCCTGCAAGAATTCAAGAGATCTTCTTGTTGACCATTAATACTTTCGAAAAGTCGCGTTTCTATCAAAGAAATCGCTAGCTGATGATATTTAAAATTACATTCTCTAACCGTTTTAAAAACAATTATCATCATTGAAAGAATTGCATTTAACGTAAATTGAGGCTCTTTAACCCAAGAAGCATCACTATCAAAATCTTGTAAATCATCTACTATATCTAATACTAAAATAAGTAGTTCTATGGCAGCTGCTACTAGCAATATTCCCTTATTTTCTTCGTTAGCATAAGCCTTATAATGGGCAATACATAGGTGCCCAAACGGAAAGCTATCATCAGCTTTTTCGTTCTTAAACTTGACTATTAATTTTCTTAAGTCTTCAGAAATATCTCCTTCCGATTCAATTAATAAGTCTAAAGTCTGATTTATTTCTTCAAAATAATTATCCATATAAAACTTCCTCATCATACCTATCGAATTTCAATAACTTTTATTGCAATTCCCCCACATATACAATAATACCATATTACACAAATATTAGGTTGGCTATGAGTTTTAAAAGTGACCACTCTTCGAAAAGATTTCCCGTTCTTTTCGAAACATAATTGACAAGAAATAATATATACAGTCTATATTTGCAATGAAGAACGTTGGAATTCTAAAGTTTTATATGTAAAATAAGTCAGTTTATTGTGTAATTTAAATTATTGGCACAACGATTGTGAATTTGATAAATATGGAAATAACCTAGTGGATTTAATAAACTTAAAATACCAAGCAAATAACTGAGTAATACAATAAAATAATTTTTTTGAAATGAGGGTTATCATGAAAAAGTACTTAATAATGGCTCTTGCTGTAATCGTTACATACGGCGCAATAAACTGGCTTTTCCCCTTCTCCCCAATCTTGCTTAATTCAAAAATTACATATCAGTCCAATGAACAAAATGTGGACGCCTATTTAAATATCAATGGAACTTTAGAAAATATCCAATTAACTTCTATTAATAATCCCCCTGAATTTCAAAGGATAGCTTATGGAATTAGTCAATTATGGGCGATGGAAAAAGAACCAGTTAAAATTAACCTAAAGGATTTAACTGTAATTGAACAACAATTACAGCAATCAAAAGACTACTTAAATAATTTGATGAAAGACAGCCCGGAATTAGCCTCTTTAATAGCAATTGAAAATAATATAAATGAAATTTTACAGGATATAAAAAAGATAATGGATAATCAATGGACATCACGCTTTTTTATCCAGGATACGATTTCCAACATCCGCAATTCATCATTTGAAGCACTTACTCATTTAGAGGAATTTTTATTGAATTAGTAGCAATGAAATGATTGAACAAGTTGTCGAAGTTGGAACACTTATTCAAAATTACTTAGTGGATAAGATAGCAACCACACAATCAATTTGATAAACTAAAAGAATATTCAGAAAAAATTCTCGCAGGTTTTTTAAATAACAATTACGATGGCAAGCAGCATGTTTCATCCAAATAAATGGAGGCGAATAATGGATGTTCTTTCAAGATTATCGAAATCGTATTAATGCGGAAGAAGGGATTCAATTCCCATCGAACAGCTATCGTCAAATGGTATTACAGCCAGCGTATAATGAAGCACGCCAGCATTTTTTAGAGGCGATGGTTCAAATTCATATTGCCCACTTAAAAATGTTAGAGGAACAAAAATTAGTTACCTCTGAGGAAGCGCGTCAAATTGGGCAAGCACTTAAAAAGTTGGACTTAGACTATTACAAAACACATGATTACAGCCCACAGTTTGAAGATTTATTTTTCCGTATTGAAAATAAATTAATTGAGCTTGGGGGCGATATTTCAGGCAATTTACATATTGGGCGCAGTCGAAATGACATGGGAATCGCCATTTATCGAATGACGCTACGTAAAAAAATGCTCACGCTCATGCAGGAATTACTTCATTTGCGCAGCACTCTAATTGCCTTTGCTGAGGAACATGTGAAAACGATTATGATTGGCTACACGCATACGCAGCAAGCACAGCCTACCACTTTTGCTCATTATTTGAAGGCGGTCATTGATCAGCTAACACGCGATTTTAAACGGATGCAAGCTGCCTATACCACGATTAATCGAAGTAGTATGGGTGCAGCTGCATTGACGACGACCGGGTTTCCAATTAATCGCGAGCGCATGCAGGAGTTGCTTGCTTTTGATGAACTGATTGAAAATGCTTGGGACGCGGTTGCCGGTGCAGATTATATTGCAGAAGCCGCAAGCGTTGTTCAGCTTGCCGCGCTAAATCTCGGGCGGACATCACAGGATTTCCTATTATGGGCAACGCAAGAATTCAATGCCTTCCAGCTTGCCATTCCATATGTCCAAGTGAGTTCCATCATGCCACAGAAACGCAATCCCGTTTCCATTGAACATACCCGTTCCCTACTTTCTGCCGTCGTTGGCGATACAGGAACGGTGCTACAAATGATTCACAATACACCATTTGGAGATATTGTCGATACGGAAGATGATATGCAACCTTATTTATGGCGTGCGATTGACCGATTAGTTGGGATTTATAAACTGTTTGGAAGTCTCATTGTCACAATGAATGTAAATAAAGACAGCTTATTAAAGCGTGCACAAAATAGCTTTGCTACCGTAACCGAACTGGCAGACACACTTGTTCGATCAGAAAGAATTTCCTTCCGTCAGGCACATAAAATTGTCAGTCTATGTGTCAATGAACTTGTAGCTAATAAGGAAGAATCGCTGGCAAGCCTCAAATGGCAATTAGCTAATGAAAAAGCATTACATGTTACAGGTTCGCCGTTAAAAATAACGGAAATATCCTTTTATCAAGCGCTTCAGCCTGAGTATTTTGTGAAGGTTCGTACATTAAAGGGTGGACCCGCGCCACAAACAATGCGTACATCATTAGTAGAAGCAGGAAAAGCATCGGCACAGCTCGAACAATGGCTAACACAAAAATCACAGGCGATCTTACAGGCAGAAGAGCAGCTCGAAAAAATTTTACAAAGGTGGGATGAACATGTGTAATCAATATATTCTTGCGGTCGATGGTGGTGCCACAAAAACAACGATGTCTATTCGTACTGCAAACAGGCTCGAACTTTTTAGCGCTACTTCTACAGGCTCGAACTATCAAGCAGTTGGAATAGAAAGCGTTCAGCATGTTTTAATCGGCTTAATGCGTAGTGCGGCGGCACATCTTCCACCAGTTCATCTAGAGGTGGCGGTTTTTGCGATGGCTGGAATGGATACAAAACGCGACAAAATCATTCTTGAGGAAATCATTGAACAAAGCGTTGCTCGTTCTTCGTTTACATTTGGCACAATTATTATTGAAAATGATGTTGAAGCTACGCTAAAAGGGCTATGCGAAGAAAATGCGACATTATTAATTTCAGGTACAGGGGCGATTTGTTATAGTGTGGCAGATCAAACTACTTTCCGTGCAGGTGGCTGGGGACATCGCGTTGGTGATGAAGGCAGTGGTTACTGGATTGGCAAGCATATTGCCAAGGCGATTTTCCGTGCAGTGGACGGTCGTAATGAACCAACCGCGCTGACAAAGCTCGTTTTAGAGGCATATAAGTTAGAAGATAGCGATGCCTTACTCAACTGGATCTATAGTGAAGAATATACAAATACACGATTAGCGAACTTAGCTTCATTTTTACAACAGGCAGTTGAACAAAATGATAACGTCGCGAAAAAAATTGCAGAAAAGGCCGCAATGGAGTTATTCCTATTAAGCACGACCGTATTAAATAAGGCTAACTATATACATGGGCCTCACTTATTCTTTTTAAATGGTGGCGTCTTAAAAAACAATGAATTTATTTTAAATTTAGTAAAAGAAAAGCTCGTAGCAGTATATCCGCAGCTGATAATTCACATGTGCGAGAAAAAGCCGATTGAAGCCATTGTGAAACGGGCATTCCACGCATTAAAGGCTCCAATAAATCCATAGTAAGTATACAAAAAACGCTATTTCAAAATAGCGTTTTTTATTTTACAATGTTTTCATCTCGCAAACACACTTTGAAAATGTCGCAATTACCGTTACACCTAATTGCTTTAACTCATTTCATTGTCCGCAACAAAACTGCCTCCTTTTATCCGCGATAATAGAACACTTATCTAATTTTATTATTTTTTGGCTACTATTAAAATTCATTACCGAAGAATCCATAATTAATAAGCAAGTCAAGTATGCAAAATCACAAATGAACTATACTAACACCACATGCGCAAAAAAATATTACTTAGAAATATTAAATTTTATGTAACGTTTATAGACTACCTACGTCTAATCCCTCTGTAATCAAATAATTAATAAAAAGGAGAAAATATAATGAAAAAAATAATGGTAATTATGCTAACGATGGTGTTAGCAATTGTGGTTTCAGCATGTTCTGGAAACAAGTCTTCTACAACTGATGATAAGACTGCGCATATTGAAGCAAGTCACTCTGCAAAAGAAATGACAGAGAAAATGGTGAAAGAAGTTGAACAACCCGCACTAATGGAATTAACGGCAGAGGATTTGAAGAATCTATACAATTTAGATGCTGCAAAGCTTGAAGATTTCTCCGTTCGAATTCCAATGATGAACGTAAAATCGAATGAAATTGCCATCTTTAAAGTAAAAGATCCAAATGATGTTGCGGAAGTAGTAGCTGCAATAAAGGTAAGAGCGGAAAATGCCATGAAGCCATTCGAACAATACCTTCCAGATCAATATGAAAATGCAAAAAACCATAAAATCATAACAAAAGGGAATTATGTACTATTCGTTATTTCTGATCAAGCAGATGAACTGATTGCAGTTTACGATCGTTTCTTCGTAAAAAAATAGACGTCTATGGTATTTAGTAGCCCTCTTTTCCTATTCTTGTTCTTGCCAGCCGTGTTAACGCTTTATTATTGTTCGCCCAGAAGGTTTAAAAACCTCATTTTATTTATTATGAGCCTTCTTTTTTATGCATGGGGCGAGCCCGTTTACATCATCATCATGCTAGTGTCTACACTGACAGATTATTGTTTCGGTTTGCTTCTCGATAAACCGAATCAGACCTCGGTAAAACGCAAGGGCATTGTTGTCTGTTCGGTTATTGTGAACCTCTTGCTGTTATCTTATTTTAAATATGCTGATTTTCTCATACAAAATATAAATGCGTTAATTGGATCGAATATCCCTTTAACTGAACTTCCTTTGCCTATCGGAATATCCTTTTACACGTTCCAATCGATGTCTTATATTATCGACGTTTATCGTGGGACAGCAAAAGCACAACGAAATTGGATAGACTTCGGCACATACGTCGCCCTGTTCCCACAATTAGTGGCAGGGCCGATTGTAAAATATAGCACGATTGCAGAACAGCTAAAACAGCGCACTGAAAATATGAAGATGTTTGCAGAAGGGGTTCGTAGATTTACAATTGGACTCGCCAAGAAGGTGCTACTTGCCAACAACATTGGCTTACTATGGGATACCATTTCGAGCTCCAATCCAGCATCGATGCCTGTGTTAACAGCTTGGTTAGGTATTATCGCATTTGCTTTCCAAATTTATTTTGATTTTAGTGGTTATTCAGATATGGCTATTGGTCTTGGGCTCATGTTTGGCTTCCGATTTAATGAGAATTTCAACAAACCTTATATAGCCCAGAGCATTACTGATTTTTGGCGAAGATGGCATATATCGCTTAGCAGTTGGTTTCGCGAATATGTCTACATTCCGCTTGGTGGAAATCGACGAGGATTGGCCATTCAAACACGTAATATTTTGATTGTTTGGATGCTTACTGGATTTTGGCATGGCGCAAGCTGGAACTTTATTTTATGGGGATTATATTTTGGCGTCATTCTTATTTTTGAAAAATGGTGGGGTTTAGCATTACTTCAACGTGCACCACGCTGGATCAGACATCTTTATGCGATAATCCTCATTCTTATTGGGTGGGTGCTATTTGCTTTTGACAAGCCTTCTTTAATTGTTGGTTATTTGGGTGCCATGTGGGGGTTCAATAGTCAAGCACTGTGGGACAACGAAACAATGTACTTCTTTTATACAAATGCAGTGCTGCTTATCGTATTGGTCATCTTCTCTTTACCGTTGAAACAAAGGTCAAGATTATCGATTACTCATTTAGCTTGGTATGGATTTCTCTATTTACTTTCGGTTGCCTATTTAGTAGATGCCACGTTTAATCCATTTTTATATTTTCGTTTTTAGGGAGGAAAACTTTATGAAGCATCTATCAGAGCGATTATTAGTCGTTGGATTTGTTAGTTCGACGTTTCTCATCGCAGTACTTTTTTTCATTTTGCCTCATCATCGTTTTTCTGAACTAGAAAATAGATATTTACAGACCGCGCCACAACTTACTTGGGATAACTTAATATCCAAGAAATTTGCCGAAGAGACGGAGAGTTTCATTACAGATCACTTTCCGTTTCGAGATAAGTGGTTATGGGTCAAATCAACGTCAGAACAAGCCCGTTTGCAACAAGAAAATAACGGTATCTATCAAGGTAAAGATGGCTATTTGTTTGAAAAATTTTTAGAGCCTGATTATAAAAAGGTTCAACGATATGCCGAGTCGGTAAACCAGTTTGCAAGCAATCATCCGACAGTGAAAATGACGTTCATGCTTGCACCCACATCGATTGGCATTTATCCAGAACGATTACCTTGGTTGGCACCGTCGTATTCACAAAAGAAGGTCAATCAATTTATCGAGGAAACGATGCAAAACGATTTAAACTTTATGAATGGCATTAATATCTTAGAACAACATGCAACTGAACCCATTTATTATCGAACTGATCATCATTGGACAACATTCGGAGCCTATTTAGCTTATGTTGCCTATGCAGAGCAACAAGGGTGGCAGCCATTCTCTCTGAAGGATTTTTCGATTAAAACTGTGAGCAATTCATTTCTAGGGAGCTATCATACAAGGAGTCAGTTTACGGGTTTAACGCCAGATACGATTCAAACTTACACACCTCTTAATCCTGTCCACACTGAAATGTATATCGCGGATACAGATCAAACTGTGACAAGCATGTATGATGAAAGCTTTTTAGCGAAGAAGGATCAATATTCATACTTTCTTGGTGGGGTTCATGCACTAATGAAATTAACAACTGCCCTTAATCCACAACAAATTGCACAGGAAAAGCTACTAGTCATTAAAGACTCCTACGCACATAATGTACTCCCCTTTCTCACAAATCATGTACCAGAAATTCATGTGATTGACCTGCGTTTTTATAATGGTGATATAGGAGTTTATTTGTCCGAGAATGACATTAGGGATGTGTTGTTTTTATTTAACACAGCTACATTCGTTGAAGATGCAGCGCTTTTGAAATTAAATTAAGTAGAAACAGATCATCCCTACGTAAAAAAGTCCCCTTTAAAAGCACATCTCGCAACTTGATGTGCTTTTAAAATTTACTTCGCTAATTAAAACTAACAGGACAATCTTCTTTCATCATAATAAAGCTCAAGTGCCTACCACTTTGTCTCTCTTATCGATAAGAGAAATCCCTCTTGCATCTCGGCCTTTTTTATTTTTTTGAAATAGACCGTTTGCCTAATTTATCTTCAATCCACTCATCCGCTTCCATTTTCATCTCATCGGTAATGGACATATATACCTTGCCAAGCGCTGTTAAAATAACAAATGCATCATCCGTTAATCCTGCAAGAGGTAAAAAATCAGCTACTAGATCGATTGGGAAAATAAAATAACCGAGTGCACCAAGCATAATTAATTTATTCGCTTTTGACATGTTTGGGCTTTTTACTGCAATAAACAATGTTGTAGCCGCGTGCAAAGCTTTATAACCAAGTCCGCCACTCATACCTTTCATTTTACCAAGAAACTTTTTATCTGAATAATGCTTATCTTGTCCTTCAATCATTTTTTCAAATTTTACATTTTCACTCATGATGATTCCTCCTCTTTCGAAAAGCCTGCTACATGCTATTGTATCCCAAAACAACTTCTTTTCTTCTGTATTTACGTTAGTTTCGGTAAAAAAGTTTCATGAGCATCTGTTATTTTCTTTTGAAATTTGCCCATAGCTGCTGCAAGATTTTAGCGGGATGGATCACTTCATCATAATAAATAACCGAATTCTTCCTTAACTTTGCATGACCAATCGGCACTTCATATATCGGTACTTTACGTCGGATCGCTTCGACAAGCATGTTCGTGTCAAAGCTATATGACTCCCCTTTCACTTGATGAAGCCATGCAAATTGTTGCCTCGGTATGTAACGTAAACCCGTTTGTATATCGAGTAAACGCTTATGAAAGAACAGCTCAAATAACATTGAATTCGCACGATTTTGGAGTTGGTGAATCATCGAGTAATCCGAGTTTTTAAACTCTCGAACACCTAGAACAATACCATCTGAAAAGACTTTCGTACTCGCAATCATCTGCTCAACATCAAGAACAGAATGCTGACCATGCGCCCCGACAGTAACAATCCCCTTCGCATGGAACGATGAATGCAATAAAAAATGAATTCCCGTTTTAATTGCGTGCCCCTTCCCGTAATTTTGTTCATGCGTTAATACGACACAACCTTTATTATGTAATGTTTCAAACGTCTTGTTATATTTTTCATCACTTCCATCATTTACAATAATAATTTTTACGACAGCTAACTTTTCAAGCTTTTCAACGAACTCAATAATCGTTGACAAAGGATTTAATGCTGGAATCAGTACAATAACTGCCTCGATTTTCAAACACCCCTTTTACTAGACCAATTGACTAAAGTTTATCGGGAAATGACTATAAATACAATGGGATGTAAATGAATAACAGATACGCTCACACAACATATCCCCCGAACTTACCTTCTCGACTTAGTTGGCTGCGTACTGAAAAAACTTAAAATAATCGTCAACCCTGCGATTATTCCCAATACATAGGAGTACGACATAAATGCCTGCGATACCCAAGTGAAGATCGGCAAACTAAATAGTTTATCTGGCATAAATTCTAGCGTTGATAGTGTTGATAATAATGGGTAGCAGCACAAAATGATTAGACTAGGCATTGCCACACACCAAAATAAAGATAAGTTCATTTTTGCTGACCACTTTTTCACAAATAACAGTGATAGATAAAACCCAAATAAAATGGGATGAATAACACCAAACCACAACACAGGGATTGCGTTATACTCGACCGTTGCTATTTTTTGCATTTGATTTTCAAATTGAATACTAAAATTTATGAATACCATTAATCCGATAACCCAAATGACTTTCCAAAAATAAGGACTATATTTCCCCATATAATTTCTCTCTCCTCCAAATTTATGATTGCTCTTGTAGTAGTTCAACAAAGGTATGCTGAAATCCCTTTATATCTAGCAATTTTACTTTCTTTTGCACCTGCTCGATGCCGGTATCGCTCCCGCACCGGCCGAAGTTTCACTTTATTCATATTCTTCCGATAAAAAGCATAATTAAAAAGATATAGATTATCTAAACCTATTAAATAATATGAAAGGGAGTGCGTCTGTTTATGATGAATCGCGATTTGCTAACAAATCTTTGCAATGCTATTCCTGAAACCCATCGTCCATTAGCTGAAGCATTACAAAGTGCGGCCCGCTATACGATTTCAAATCCTACTCTTTCCTTAAAGAAACTGAATATCGCACTCAGTATTATTGTTCGCGATTTATATGAAAAAGAAATGAACAAATCCGGGGGGAATGCCGATCTTCGGACACTCCTTCTTAACAAAGGATTTGCTGATAAAATACACCCTCGACGTATGTATTTATTAATGAATTTAATTCAAAAAACGACCGTAATTTCCACTAATTCGATTATCGATACAAAGGCAGCGAAAATCGCACTTGAATACTCAATTGATTTAGCTAGTTGGTATATAAAGCACTTAACGAGAGGCGAGAGGCTGGCTCAAGCGGCTTATTTAGATTTAGATGAAATGTATACAGCGCCGCCACTCGCCAAACTTAATTTCCCTGAGCATGATTATGAGGAAGCGGCACGTTGGTTTTTAGTTTCGGCTAATAATGGGGACAGTAACGCCCAGTACAATCTCGGCTTTTTATATAATCACGGCAATGGTGTAAGAAAAAATTACCTAGTAGCCGCCAAATGGTATACGCTAGCTGCTGAGCAAAACGATTCAAATGCGCAATATGCACTCGGTGTGTTGTATCAGCTTGGACAAGGGGTTAATCAAAATGTGCAAAAAGCAGCTGAGCTCTATGAGTTAGCAGCTCATGCTGGCAATGCAGATGCACAGTACAACCTCGGTTCTCTTTACAATCAAGGACAAGGAGTCGAACAAAACTTTGTAAAAGCCGCGCACTGGTATGAAAAAGCAGCTGAGCAACGAAATACGAGTGCACTAAATAACCTCGGCTTTTTATACCATGATGGCAAAGGGGTCGAACAAAGCTATGAAGAAGCGGCCACACTCTTTACGGAAGCCGCGATCGCTGGTGATGCAAGTGCCCAGTACAATCTTGGCTATTTATTTATTAATGGACGCGGGGTTGAACAATCGTTTAAACAAGCTGCGAAATGGTTTATAACTGCGGCGATGCAAGGACATTCAAATGCACAATTTCAATTAGCCCTCCTTTATCAAGCGGGGAAAGGCATTCAAAAAAATGAAGAGGAAGCGTTAAAATGGCTTACACTTGCAGCAAATAGTGGACATATCACTGCACAATATTCACTTGGGCTTATTTATAAACAACATAATACAAAGCAATCTACCTCTTTAGCGATTGAGTGGCTGTCAAAAGCTGCGGCGAGTGAACATATTAGCGCAAACTATGACCTTGGTATTGTTTATTTATCACTTGGGCAATTGGATAGTGCATTGAAATGGCTAAAACGCGCTGCTATTCAAAATCATGCACAAGCACAATTCCAATTAGCAATGCTCGCTTTAAATGGAGGAGATAATTCCCCCAATTATAATGAAGCATTCAAATGGTTGCAGGCAGCGACAAGCCACAATGATGCCAATGCAGAATTTCAGCTTGGTTTACTTTATGAGCAAGGTTTAGGGACAAAGCTCAACTACGATGAAGCACGACATTGCTACCGACTTGCCGCGGAACAAGGACATATCGAATCACAGTATAGGCTTGGTAATATTTTTGATAAAGGGCTCGGAGTGAAACGGGATTACGAGGAAGCAGCGAAATGGATTTTACGCGCAGCAAATAAAGGCTTTGCAAAAGCACAATTTCAGCTAGCACAAATGCATGCAAACGGTGAGGGTGTTACACATGACTATAAAGAGGCGGCAAAATGGTATCGTCTTGCTGCACAACAAGGGCATGTTAAAGCGCAATTCCAACTAGGGATGCTTTACAAAAAAGGTCAAGGTGTTGCCCAAGATTATACAGAGGCCACACGCTGGTTAAAACAATCCATCGAACAAGAATTATAAAAGAAGCGGGCAAAGAAGATTCCTTTCTATGCCCGCTTCTTATTTATGCTTTCACCAATTGCTTCATTTGCTCTTGAAATGCTTGTAGTGCTTGATCCACATGAACTGTGTGATTTTGCTCCTGCAATGCCTCACCAATCGCCACAATCGCCTGTTCAAGCATCGAAGCTGTTGTATTCCCCATATGCCCGATACGGAATGCCTTCCCCGCAAGATGCGCGAGTGAGCCAGCTACAATAATCCCTCTTTTAGCTAAACTTGCACGAAATGCGCCGTCCTCAATACCTTCCGGATATAAAATACAACTTAATGTTGGAGCGGCAACAGATTCATCTGCTAATGGTGTCATACCATATGAACGAAGCGCTGCACGAACCGCTTTACCAAATGCAATATGGCGTGCTTCTCGTGCTTCCATTCCTTCTGCTAAAACAATTTTTAATGCTGCATCATAAGCATAAATCAAATTCACAGGAGGCGTAGCAAAATACGTTGCTGGATTGTCCATTACCCCTCTCCAACAATTAATATCCGCGTAATAAGCTGGTATTGTTCCTAATGCCTCACGCGCTGCTAATGCTTGCTCACTAAATGTAATAATCGCAAGGCCTGGTGGGATACCAATCGCTTTTTGTGAACCTGTTAATACAACGTCAATTTTATAAGCTTCATTGTCCCCATATGCTTTACTCATATCTTCTTCAAGTGCGGCTGTCGCAACAACGCCATCAACAATGACAAGTGCACCCGCTTCTTTAATAATCGGTACTAATGCTTCTAAATCTGACATTACCCCTGTTGAAGTGTCAGCATGTGTAATTGTCACCGCTTTAAATGTTTTCGTTTTTAATATTTCTTCAACAAGCTGTGGATCTACACGTTCCCCCCAAGCGGACTGTAAAACTTCTACCTCAATACCAAATGCATTGGCAAGTGGTGTAAAGCGATCCCCGAAATAGCCATGGCTAATAACAAGAAGACATTCCCCTTTTCCGACTGTGTTCACAATCGCCATTTCCATTGCCAATGTACCTGAACCGGCTACTACATATACTTCACTCTTTGTATTGAATAACTTCTTCGTTTGTTCAATGGCATTTTTAAAAATGGCTACAAAGCGCGGATCCGTATGACCACGTGTTTCACTTGCAAGCGCATCATATATTTCATCCACAACAGGCGTCGGTCCTGGTACAAGTAATAATTCTCGGTTTTCCATTGTTTTATCCCCTTTATAATTGTTTCCTATTTTTTAAAATGGAAAATGCCCTTCTAGCCCCATCCAGACTAGAAAGACATTTTCCACAGTATTATAACCCCTAAGTTTTAACGGTTTATTTAATTGGAGGCAATCCAATTATAATTGTTCTAAATCGTGTTCCAATTCGATTTAGTCGCATAGTAGAAAACGGTTGAAACATATAGCTATTCAAAATTTCCTTCTACCATTTGAAATTGATTTAGTCCGTCGTTTCGGCATATCGACTTCCCCGCTTGTTCCCCAACAGCGGTCTCGCATTTCAATAGGCATACGAAATTTTTGATTAAATGATTTATTCATAGTGATCCCCTGTTGATTAAGTAATAGCTATTTATAATTCGCCACCTTAATCAATCACTATTTTATAATTCTCCCCACCCAATATAGAGTGGGAAGGCATGTATTACATCAATTATGCCTTGGCGTAATTGCGTCCAGATTTTTTTCGAGATCGCTCGAAAAACTTCCCTAAAAAATCTGTGACATCCGCCAGGGCATTAATTTGATTCAACCGAATCAAATTAAACGAATTGCTCAGTTTCTGTAGAACCCGCCATTGCTGTAGTTGATGATGTACCACCAGAGATAACTTGTGATACGTCGTCAAAGTAACCAGTACCCACTTCACGTTGGTGACGAGTAGCTGTATAACCTTTTGATTCTGAAGCAAATTCAGCTTGTTGTAATTTAGAGTATGCTGCCATACCGTTATCTTTGTAGTCATGCGCAAGCTCGAACATAGAGTGATTTAAAGAGTGGAAACCAGCTAATGTAACGAACTGGAACTTATAACCCATTTTACCTAGTTCACGTTGGTACTCAGCAATCACATCTTCAGAAAGGTTTGCTTTCCAGTTGAAAGATGGTGAGCAGTTGTAAGCAAGCATTTTTCCTGGGAACTGTGCGTGGATTGCATCAGCAAATTCACGAGCTTCCTCAAGAGATGGCTTAGATGTCTCACACCAAATTAAATCTGCATATGGTGCGTAAGCTAAACCACGAGCAATTGCTTGTTTAATACCTGGCTTTGTACGGAAGAAGCCTTCTGGTGTACGTTCGCCAGTGATGAACTCAGCATCACGTGGATCTATATCAGATGTTACCATGTCAGCTGCATCAGCATCAGTACGAGCGATTAAAACTGTATCTACGCCCATTGTGTCAGCTGCAAGACGAGCAGCGATTAGGTTACGCACTGCATTTTGAGTTGGTAATAATACTTTACCACCTAAGTGACCGCATTTTTTCTCAGAAGCTAATTGGTCTTCTAAGTGGACGCCTGATGCACCCGCTTCGATCATACCTTTTACAAGCTCGAATACGTTAAGTGGACCACCGAAGCCTGCTTCAGCATCCGCTACGATTGGTGCGAACCAGTCGAACTCATCTTCGCGACCTTCAGCGTGATCAATTTGGTCAGCACGTTGTAGTGCTTGGTTAATACGTTTAACTACTTGTGGCACAGAGTTTGCTGGGTATAAAGATTGGTCAGGATACATTTGACCTGCAATGTTTGCATCAGCAGCTACTTGCCATCCTGATAAGTAAATTGCTTTTAATCCTGCTTTTACTTGTTGAATTGCTTGGTTCCCCGTAAGTGCGCCTAATGCATTGATGAATGGCTCTTCATGTAAAGAGTTCCATAAACGTTTAGCTCCACGTGTTGCTAAAGTTTGCTCAAGTACTACTGACCCCTGTAATTTAACTACCTCTTCTGCTGAATACGCACGTTCGATACCATTCCAGCGTGAGTTTTCTGCCCAATCTTTTTGTAAAGCATCAATTTTCTGTTGACGAGTTGACATGTTAAATTTCCACCTTCCGATTTGTGTTTGTAGAAAAAACATTCTGCTATGAAAATTGTTACCCTTCTGTTCCATAACAGTTATCCTTGATGTAATATACTATATAACAGATTGTTTTAATTTTCACTATTTTCCGACAAAACAGTTTATTTGTGTGATAGAATATACTTTTTATAGGATGGATTACTAAAACATGGATAACACAGAGGAGGATACTTAACGATGATTTTTGGGGATGTAAAAATGAGCACAGAGGAAATTGGACAATTTAATACTATTTTAGAAGAGTGGATTCCAAGCGATGCATCAATCGCTATTGCATTTCAGGATACGTTTGTTTACTTTCGCTCAGGGCATCAAAAAATTCAATTGGCAATCGGCTCCAAAGTTCCAACAGATAGCATTGCGTATAAAGTAATACAAACTAGAAAAAAAACTGATGCGATCATGGAAAACTTGATGTTTGAAACACCTTATTATGCAATTGGATATCCAATTATAATGAATGGCGAATTTGGAGTGCTCGTTGTAGTCCTCCCCCCATTATTCAATATACAATGCCCTGAACCATATCAGTTTATTACAGGTAAACAGGCAGAGGATTGGATCCCTACTCCAATAGATCAAATATCTCATTTTGAAAGTTTACAAAAAAGAACTTGGTTTTATAAAGATGGAGAACAATATAAAACCTCTGTCACATTAAAGGAATTACAAACACGCTTACCTAATACATTCATTCGTATTCATCGGTCTTATATTGTTAACATTTGCTCTATAAAAAAAATATCCCGTGATCTTACATCAAACTTTATTGTACTTTTAAAAGATGGAACAGAACTTCCTGTAAGCCAATCATATATAAATAGTCTGCGTGCATTGTTGGAATTTTAACTTGATTCAGTAGAAATCCCCTATTTCTATAAGTAGGGGTTCAAACTCATGCTGAATCAAGTTAAGCCCCAGCCGATGTCACAGATTTTTAGGGGAGTTTTTCGAACGATCTCGAAAAAAAATCTGGACGCAATTACGCCGAGGCGTAATTGATCTTATTGATTCTTTTAATGAAATTAGCTTAACTTCCTAATTTCCTTTCGGGGATTGGAGTAAGTGAGAAAAGTAAAATGACCACTACTAAAATTTAATTTAGTAGTGGTCATTTTTAGGATTCTATGAATTAATTGATTATAAACCATTTTCATTAATGTTTTTTATAAATAAAAAAACCACTGATTTCTCAGTGGCTTTAATGTGCCTAGCGATGTCCTACTCTCACAGGGGGAAGCCCCCAACTACCATCGGCGCTAAAGAGCTTAACTTCCGTGTTCGGTATGGGAACGGGTGTGA